>NZ_JBFRER010000011.1:0-96884 GCF_052114405.1 Streptomyces sp. M-16
GCCGCCGCGCTCTCCGAGGCCTCGGCCACGTAGTCGACCCCGCTCCGGTCCGCGGCGGCGGCCCAGCTGGGCGGGATTCCGCTGGACGGCATGCCGAAGGAGTGGACCAGGATCCGCCGGCCGGCCCCGGCGGGGACGATCGCCGGCCGACGGGCCTCGTCCGCTTCGTGTCCCGCCCCCGCCACGGCGAACCCGGCGTCCGCCAGCGCGTCGAGCGTCTCCGCGAGCCCCCGGCGGCCGAAGTCGAGGACGTGGTTGTTCGCGAGGACGCAAACGTCGGGACGGGCGGCGGCCAGGCAGGGCAGATTGGCGGGATGCATGCGGTAGTGGACCGCCTTGCCGGGCGCGAAGTCTTCGCTGCGCGTGACACTGGTCTCCAGATTGATCACCACGGCATCGGGAGCGGCCAGGTCGAGGATCCGCGGCGTCTCGCCCCAGGGCCAGGAGAAGCCGACCGGGCGGGGAATCGGGCCGTTCGCGGCCTCTGCCAGCTCGACATAGGACCGGGCGTCCCGGACGTAGGTCTCCGCCAGCGCCGGATCACCGGGGTGCGGAAGTATCTGGTCGACGCCCCGCCCGAGCATGACGTCGCCGGCGAGGCACAGCGTGATCAGATCACCCTGCATCCGTCCAGGCTAGAACCCTGCCGCCGGGATGTCGACGCCGCACTCCAGGCCGGGGCAACGCCCCCCGCTACCGGGCCCGTGCCACCAGGTGCTTCGTGAACCAGTCCCCGGCGAGGGCGGCCACTTCGTCCAGTGCTCCCGGCTCCTCGAAGAGGTGCGTGGCGCCGGGGACGACCTCGAGCCGGTTCTCGCAGCGCAATTCCCGCTGGGCCTGCTGGTTGAGGCCGAGCACCGTCGTGTCGCGGCCGCCCACGATGAGGAGGGTGGGTGCCCGTACGCCGGCGAGCCGTGGCCCGGCGAGGTCGGGGCGGCCGCCACGGGAGACCAGGGCGCCGATGTCCGCGTCGGCGGAACCGGCGGCCCACAACGCCGCCGCGGCGCCGGTGCTCGCTCCGAAATAGCCGATCGGGACGGACCGGAGGTGCCGCAGCCAGCGGGTGGCGTCCGCCAGCCGCCGGCCGAKGGTCTCGATGTCGAAGACGTTCTGGCGTTCGGTTTCCTCCGCCGGTGTGAGCAGGTCGAAGAGCAGGGTGCCCAGGCCCGCCCGGTTCAGGGCCGCCGCCACCGACCGGTTGCGCGGGCTGTGGCGGCTGCTGCCGGAGCCATGGGCGAACATGACGACGGCATCCGCGCCCTCCGGCAGAGTGAGGTCCCCGGCCAGGCTGACGCCGCCCGCGTCCACCACCACCTCGCGGGCCCCGGCGGGCGGGCGCGCTGCGGCGCGGTCGGCGGCCTGCGTCAGCAGGGTGAGGACCTCTTCGTCGGGGGTCTGGGAGAAGTCCTGGTACCACTCGCCGACAGCGCGGAAGGCGCTCGGTGTGGACAGGCAGACCACTTCGTCGGCCTGGGTGCGCAGCCGGGCGACCGCGTCCGGCGGCGCCACCGGAACGGCCAGCACCACACGGGCCGAGCCGTGCGCCCGTACGACCTCGCACGCGGCCGCGGCCGTGGCGCCGGTCGCGATCCCGTCGTCCACCACGATCACCGACCGTCCGTCGAGCGGTACGCGCGGCCGGTCGCCGCGGAACCGCCGCGCTTGACTGGCGAGCGCCGCCGTCTCGGCGCGCTCGACCGCTGCGAGCTCCTCATGCCCGACCCGGCCGAGACGGACGATGTCGTCGTTGATGACCCGCACGCCCCCCTCGCCGATCGCACCGAATCCCAGTTCACGGTGGGAGGGGACCCCCAGCTTGCGCACGACGATCACGTCGAGCGGGGCACCCAGCGCACGCGCCACCTGGAAGGCCACCGGGACCCCGCCACGGGGCAGGCCCAGGACGACCGGATCCTCCCTCACCAGGTGACGGAGCGCTTCGGCGAGCTGTTGTCCTGCGTCCGTGCGATCGGTGAACATCACGGTGGTTCACTCCCTGCGCAGGGGTACCGGAAACCTCGCACCCACCTACTCCGAAGCAAGCCCATTTGCGGCTCCCGCGCAAGTCGGGGACGGAGTGCGGGACGGGCCGGGACCGCAGCACGGGTGCCCGGGGTGCTCGCCCGGGGTGCGCGGGGGCACCCTGGAAGCATGGTCCGGGCCAATGACCAGGTCGAGGCGATGCTCCAGGAGTACGCCGACCTGATCGCGCTCCGGGGCGGCGACGCGTTCAAGGCGCGCGCCTACGAGAAGGCCGCCCGCGCCGTCGGGGGCTATCCGCAGGACGTCTCGGCACTCGATGCCAAGGGCCTGCGCGACATTCCCCACGTCGGCAGGTCGGTCGCCGACAAGGTCCTGGAGTACCTGCGGACCGGCCGCATGTCCGCGGTCGACGAAGCCAGGGCGTCCGTTCCGGCCGGCGTGCGCGAGCTGATCGCCATCCCGGGTCTCGGTCCCCGCAAGGCCATGGCCCTCTACGAGGAGCTGGGCATCACCTCCGTCGGCCAGCTGCAGGACGCCATCCGCCAGGAACGGCTGCGCGATCTGAAGGGCTTCGGCGAGCGGACCGAGGAAAGCATCCTGCAGGGCATCTCCGTACTCCAGAAGGCCGGCGAGGGCCGGATCCTCATCAGTGCGGCCATGGACATCGCCGAGCAGCTCGTCGCCGAGATGTCGGACATCCGTGGCTGCGTCCGGTGCGCGTACGCGGGGTCCCTGCGCCGGATGAAGGAGACCATCGGCGATGTCGACATCCTGGTGGCAGCGCGCCGGTCGGCCCCGTTCATGGAGGCCCTCGTCGCCCTCCCTCACACGGCCGAGGTCATCGCACACGGGGAGAAGAAGACCTCCGTACGGACCGCCACCGGTCTCCAGGTGGATCTACGGGTGCTTCCGCCGGCCTCCTGGGGAGCGGGCCTGCAGTACTTCACCGGCTCCAAGGCCCACAACATCCGCACCCGTGCGCTCGCGGTACGCCAAGGGCTCAAGCTCTCCGAGTACGGGCTCTTCGACGCCGAGAGCGGCGAGAGCGTCGCCTCCGAGACCGAGGAGGCGATCTACGCCAGGCTCGGACTGCCTTGGATACCRCCGACGCTGCGCGAGGACCGCGGCGAGATCGCGGCGGGGCTGCGCGGCGAACTCCCCGGCCTCGTGACGGAGCAGGACGTCCGCGGCGATCTGCACACCCACACCGACCTCACGGACGGGCTGGCCCCGCTGGAGGACATGATCGCCGCCGCTGCCGCCCGCGGCTACGCGTACTACGCGGTCACCGACCACGCCCCGAACCTGTACATGCAGCGCATGACCAGCGAGAAGATCCTCGCCCAGCGCGAGCGGCTGCGCGATCTGGACGGCGCGCACCACAAGATGCGGCTGCTGCACGGCACGGAACTCAACATAGGCCCGGACGGCGACCTGGACTGGCCCGACGAGTTCCTCGCGGAGTTCGACCTCTGTGTGGCCTCGGTCCACTCCCACTTCAACCAGAACAGACGGGAACTCACCGGCCGTCTCGTACGCGCTTGCGAGAACCCGTACGTCGCCGTCATCGGTCACCCCACGACCCGCCGGATCGGCAAACGCCCGCCCATCGACGCCGATTTCGACGCGGTCTTCGAGGCCTGTGCGCGGACCGGCACGGCGCTGGAGATCAATGCCCATCCCGAGCGGCTCGATCTGTGCGACGAGGACATCCTGCGCGCGAAACGGCACGGCGTGAAGTTCGCGGTGAGCTCCGACGCACACGCCACGACCCATCTGGCGTACATGCGCTATGGAGTGGCGACGGCACAGCGCGGCTGGCTGACGACGGACGACGTCATCAATACGTGGCCGCTGGGGAGGCTGCGACGGTTCCTGGGCAGGAAGAGGGCCTGAGCGGAGCCCCGGCTCCGGGCCGGCACGCTTCGAGCGGGGCTCCGCCCGGGCCCGATGCGGCTAACCGTGGACGGCGCGCCGCCCGGATACCGGCGCGAGCCGACGGAGGCTGCCAGGGTGGGCCGGGCGGCGTAGCGCGCCCACCTCGCACGTACCCCTGGAGCCCCCATGGTCTCGGTCGACAGAGCGCCGGATCCGGCGGCGCAGGACGCGGGTACCGACCGGCGGGCGGCCTCGGGCCACACCGTTCTGCGGCTGCTGTCGACCACCGATCACAAGGTGATCGGCAACATGTACCTGGTCACCGCGTTCGCGTTCTTCCTCTTCGCCGGCGTGCTGGCCCTCCTCATGCGGGCCGAGCTGGCCCGCCCGGGCATGCAGATCGTCTCCCACGAGCAGTACAACCAGCTCTTCACCGTCCACGGCACGATCATGATGCTGCTGTTCGCCACCCCGACCTTCACCGGCTTCGCCAACGCGGTGATGCCCCTTCAGATCGGCGCCCCGGACGTGGCGTTCCCCCGGCTCAACGCCTTCACCTACTGGGTCTACCTCTTCGGCGGACTGACGGTGGTCAGCGGGTTCCTGACGGCGGGCGGGTCGGCGTCCTTCGGCTGGTTCGCCTACGCGCCGCTCAACGGGGCCGTCTACTCCCCGGGGGTGGGCGCGGACCTGTGGGTGATGGGGCTGGCCGTCTCGGGGCTGAGCACCATTCTGGGTTCGGTCAACTTCATCACCACGATCGTCTGCCTGCGCGCGCCCGGCATGACCCTCTTCAGGATGCCGATCTTCACCTGGAACGTGCTGTTCACCTCGATCCTGGCGCTGCTGGCCTTCCCCGTCCTGACCGCGGCCCTGCTCGTACTGGAGGCCGACCGGAAGTTCGGGTCCCACGTCTTCGACGCGGCGAACGGCGGGGCGCTGCTGTGGCAGCACCTGTTCTGGTTCTTCGGCCATCCCGAGGTGTACATCGTGGCGCTCCCCTTCTTCGGGATCGTCAGCGAGATCCTGCCGGTGTTCAGCCGTAAGCCCATCTTCGGCTACGCCGCCCTGGTCGGCGCGACGATCGCCATCACCGGGCTGTCCGCGACCGTATGGGCCCACCACATGTTCGCCACCGGCGCGGTGCTGCTGCCGTTCTTCTCCCTCCTCTCCTTCCTCATCGCCGTCCCGACCGGCGTGAAGTTCTTCAACTGGATCGGGACGATGTGGAACGGCTCCGTGTCCTTCGAGACACCGATGCTGTGGTCCGTCGGCTTCCTCGTCACCTTCCTCCTCGGCGGGCTCACGGGCGTGCTGATCGCCTCGCCCCCGATGGACTTCCACCTCACGGACAGCTACTTCGTCGTGGCCCACCTGCACTACGTGCTCTTCGGCACGATCGTCTTCGCCACGTTCGCGGGCTTCTACTTCTGGTGGCCCAAACTCACCGGCAAGATGCTCGACGAACGCCTCGGGAAGGTGCACTTCTGGCTCCTGTTCACCGGCTTCCAGCTGACCTTCCTGGTCCAGCACTGGCTCGGCGAACGGGGCATGCCGCGCAGGTACGCCGACTATCTGGCCGCGGACGGATTCACCCTCCTCAACACTCTGTCCACCCTCGGCTCCTTCCTGCTGGGCCTGTCCACGCTGCCGTTCCTGTACAACGTGGCCAGGACCGCCCGGTACGGGCGCAGGGTGGACTCCGACGACCCCTGGGGCTGGGGCCGTTCACTCGAATGGGCCACGAGCTGCCCGCCGCCCCGGCACAACTTCCACGCCCTGCCGCGCATCCGCTCCGACTCACCGGCCTTCGACCTGCACCACCCGGAGGTGAGGGCGGGATGAAGGCCGAGGCATGGCTCTTCAGCGGCGTCGCGGTGTTCTTCGCGGTGACCGGCGGCATCTACACCTGGTTCTCGAACGACCCGGCCGGGGTCGCCGCCCTCGCCGTGTCCTTCCTGATGTCCGCGCTCATCGCGGCCTTCCTGTGGCGGCAGTTCGGCCGGGGCGGCTACCGGCCGGAGGACCGTAAGGGCGCACAGGTCCGGGAGGCGGCGGACCGGCGGTTCTCCTTTCCCGCGCGCAGTTACGCCCCCGCGGTCTCGGCCGCGGGCACGGCCCTGGTGGGCCTGGGCGTCGTACAGGGCCTGTGGCTGGCCCTCATCGGCTTCGGCGTCCTCGTCCCCGGCATCTTCGGCTTCGTCTTCCGGTCCGGGGAGGGGAGTTCGTGACCGGCCGCGCGGGTCAGTCCCCGGGTCCCGGTTCCCGGTCGCCCGGCCCGGCGAGGATCGCGTCGACCGTGCGCCGGTCCTCCTCCGACAGGGAGGGGCGCAGCCCGTCCTCGTGGTACCAGTGGCTCAGAGCCGTCCGCAGCCGCCGCACGACACGCCGCGGCCGCCGCTCGCCGGTGGTGGGTGCGGGAGGGGGGCGGACGGGCCCGGGGAGCCGGAGCACCAGCAGCGGATAGCGCTCCTCGGCGCTCAGGGCCCGGTGCACGGGGCGGTATCCGCCCTCGACCGTCTGGTGCACCTGGTCGGTCTGCGCACCCCGCCTCAGCAGGCCGATGTCCCGCCGCTGCAGGGCCAGGCAGATGCGCCGGGTCAGCCAGAAGGTCCCGACCGGCAGGACCAGCAGGGCGACCCGCAGGGCCCAGGTGAGTCCCGGCAGGGGGAGGTCGAAGATGAATGCGAACAAGTCCTGCGCGCCCGCGAGGAGCAGCACCGTGTAGGCCGAGAGCACGGACGCGCACAGGGCGGTGCGGGCCGGCCGGTGCCGCGGCCGGTCGCACAGGTGGTGCTCGCCCTTGTCCGGGCTGATCCAGCGTTCGACGAAGGGGTACGCGTACAGCCCGGTGAACAGGGCGCCGGGGAGCAGGACTCCGGCCACGAAGGGGTTCCAGCTGAGGGTGTGGCCCCACAGCCTGGTCTCGGCCCCGGGCATCAGTCTCAGCGCGCCCTCCAGGAAGCCCACGTACCAGTCGGGCTGGGAGCCCGTGGAGACGATGTCGGTCCGGTACGGGCCGTACGCCCAGACCGGATTGATCTGCGCCACCGCCGAGACCACCCCGAGCACGCCCGCGACCATGAAGAAGAGTCCGGCCGACTTCGCCATGTAGTGGGCGAAGAACGGTTTGCCGACGACGTTGCGGCCGGTCCTGCCGGGTCCGCCCCACTGGGTGTGCTTGAGGTGGACGATCAGCAGGAGGTGGAGCGTGACCAGGGCGAGCAGCAGGCCGGGGACGAGGAGGATGTGCACGGGGTACAGCCGGGACACGATGTCCTCGCCCGGGTACTCGCCGCCGAAGGCGAAGAAGCTCAGGTACGTGCCGATGACGGGCACGGACAGCATGATGCCCTGGGCCGTGCGCAGGCCGGTGCCGGACAGCAGGTCGTCGGGGAGCGAGTAGCCGGCGAAGCCCTCGACCAGGGCCAGCAGGAACATCGTGAGGCCGACCACCCAGTTGAGCTCACGTGGCCTGCGGAAGGCACCCGTGAGGAAGACGCGCAGCAGGTGCACGCCGATGGCGGCGACGAAGACGAGAGCCGCCCAGTGGTGCATCTGGCGGATCAGCAGGCCGCCGCGCACCTCGAAGCTGATGCGCAGGGTGGAGGCGTAGGCCTCGGAGACGCGCAGGCCGCGGAGGGGACCGTAGGGGCCGGCGTAGGTGACGTCGCCCATGGACGGCTGGAAGAACAGCGCCAGGTACGTGCCGGTCAGCAGGAGCACGACGAAGCCGTAGAGCGCGATCTCGCCGAGGAGGAAGGACCAGTGGTCGGGGAAGGCCTTCCGCAGGCCCCCTTTCACCAGGTCGGCCAGCGGCAGCCGGGCGTCGAGCGCCGAGAACGACCGCCCGGCCGAGCGCCGCGCCCTGAGGGCGATGCGCGCCCTCCTCTTCGCCAGCAGCACCCTTCACGCCTTCCGCCGCAGGTAGCCGAAGACCGGCTCGTGCCGTCGAGCATGGCGCGCGGGGCGGACGGCTCGGGGAAGGCACGCAGCGCGGCAGCACAATTGCTCCTCCCATGGCCCCCACCGTCCGAGCCGGCGGCCCGGGGACGTGCGAGGGCCGGGCGCACTTCGACGACAGGGCCCAACGGTTCCTGACCATAGGGTCGAGGACATGACCACGACTCCATCCACGACCCCACCCACGGATCCGCGCGCCGAGGCCGCGCGAGGCCGTATAGCCCTGTGGCTCGAGCCTGAAGACCTTCAGTGGCTGACGCGGCACTGCTGCTGCACCGAGGAGGCCACGGACGAGGACAGGGAACGCTGTGGGCGGCTCCGGTTCCGCTCCGGCGCGGCCCTGCACAAGTACCGACAACAACTCTGAGGAGCATCCGGTCCACAGTTCTACGCTTGGTCATGTGCCTGACAGCACCGGCACTGCGACACTCCACGAACGGGAACGCACCACGAAGGGAGCGATCGGCACATGACCAAGCCTGAGAGCGCCGGAGACGACTACGACGTCGTCATCAGCGGAGCCAGCCTCGCCGGCAGCGCCGCGGCGATCCTGCTCGCTCGACGCGGTGTCCGCGTCGCACTGCTGGAACGCCGCTCGGACCCCGAAGCGTACAAGGCGCTCTGCACCCACTCCCTCACGGCCAGCGCCTCCCCGGTGCTGGAGGAACTCGGTCTTCTCCCCGCCCTCGAGAAGGCGGGGGCCGTCCGCAACAAGGCCCGCTGGTACACCCGCTGGGGCTGGATCGAACCGTGGGCCGGGGCGGTCGGCCCCGAAATGCCGTACGGGTACAACGTTCGGCGCAGCACCCTCGACCCGTTGATCCGGTCCCGCGCGGCGCAGACCCCTGGCGTCGACCTCCTCCTCGGTCACCAGGTGACCGGGCTGGTGCGGGAAGTCGGGCGGACCCTGGGGGTGCGCGCGTCGACTCCACAGGGCGAGCGCGAGATACGGGCCCGCCTGGTGGTCGGCGCCGACGGCAAGGACTCGGCCGTCGCGAGGTTCGCCGGGGTGCCCGCCCGGCTGTACGAGAACGCGCGGTTCGGCTATCTCKCGCACTTCCGCAACCTTCCGCTGCGCGACGGGATCAGTCAGGCGTGGTTCCTCGACCCCGACATGGCGTACGCGTTCGCCAACGACGACGGGGTGACGGTCGTCGCGGTGCTCCCGCACAAGAAGCGGCTGCCGGCCTTCCGGGAAGACCTGGAGGGCAGCTTCCTCGAATTCGTCCGCAACCTGCCCGAGGCGCCGCCCATCGACTCCGCCGAGCGCATCACGAAGATCACCGGGACGGTCAACTACCCGCTGCACAGCCGCAAGCCGACCGCACCGGGCCTCGCGTTCATCGGCGACGCCGCCCTGACCGGCGACCCCCTGTGGGGGGTGGGATGCGGGTGGGCGCTGCAGTCCGCGCGATGGCTGGCGGAGGCGGTCGCCCCGGCCGCGACCGGCGGGGGCGACCTCGACAGGTCGCTCGTGGCGTACGCGCGCAGACACCGGCGCCGGCTGCGCGGTCACCAGTTCCTGGCCGTCGACTTCGCCACGGGCCGCCCGTTCAATCCCGTGGAACGGCTGATGTTCTCGGCGGCGGCGCGCGATGTGTCGCTGGCGCGGCACATGCACCTGTTCGCGTCCCGCCTGATCGGCCCGATGCGATTCCTGAACCCCGTGGCGCTGGCCAAGGCTTCGGTCGTCAACATCAGGCATCGCGGGGCGGCCGCGCCGCTCGCACACCCGTCACGCACAGAGTCGTGACCGGCGGTCGTAAGGGGCGCACGCGTCCTACGGTACGAGGGGTGCTGGCGGCGGTGGTCCTGGTGCTGGGCTCCGGTCCGGCCGTGTGGGCAGCGCCGGGTCCGCCTCCCGCACCGCTACCGCGGCAGGCGTCCGACTTCTTCGTACCGGCCGAGGGGTCGCCCACCGCCCAGGCGGACGGTCTCTTCAGGGCCGCCGGCCCTGTGCCGGGCGGCGCGAGCGAGGAGGGTCTCGTCGCCGCGTACGACCTCTCCGCGGTCGCGGACAAGGTCGGGATCGTCCGGGTGGACGACGGATGCGCCCTCTCGGGCGACCAGGTCACTTGTCGTCCGGGAAGCGGCGGGCACCTGTCGGACGCGCCGTTCTCGCTGGTGGCCCGGCCGTCCGCGCCGCTCGGGTACGCCGGTGTCGTCACGGTCCGCCACACGGGCCGCCCGGGCCTGCCGCCCGCCGCCTCGACGAAGATTCACATAGGTGTGCCGAAGTTCGTCGCGCGCTCGTTCCCGGACGTTACGTTGCCGGCGACATCGGCCCTCGACCCGGCTCCCCCGATCAGGCCGGCGTTCGTGAACACGGGCGGGCCGACGCCCGGCGCCGTGGTGCTGCGGATGTGGGTGGCCGACACGCTCCCGCAGCGCGACAGGCCCGCGTTGCGCTTCTCCCGCGACTTCGGCAACTGCCACTACTCGGAATCCGGCACCGACGTCTACTGCGAGTTCACGGGGCCGGTCCGCCCGGGACAGTGGTACGCCACGGACGCCGAACTCCGGGCCGCGAACGAGAAGTGCTGCCGGACCCAGGGCATGTACCAGTACGTCGTCTCCCCGGTCGAGATGTTGCCCGACTCCGAGATCGCGGGCTACCGGGCGATGCCGAAGGGCTCGGGCCCCCCGCTCGAGCTCCAGGAGACGCGGGCGACCGCGGTCGCCGAGGGCACCTCGGCGGTGATGGGGTTCCGCTCGCAGGACGCCCCCGCCGGCCCGCACTTCGGGAAACAGCCGGTGAGGATCGACGGCGCGCTCGGTGGTGTCGCCCGGATCGAGATCCCCATGCCCGCCACGGTGAAGGAGGTGCAGGTCGAACTGCCCCAGGGGACCTCCGTCGCCCCCGCGCCGAAACCGGGCTCCTTCCCTTCGGAGGAAGGCTGGTGCCATCCTGCCGACGTGACCTCGCGGAAGTTCGCCTGTGCACGGGCGGGGGACCGGACCATGCTCGCCGTGCGCATCGACCGCGAGGTCCCCGGCGCCCRGGGAAGGGTCTGGGTACCGGTCCCGCCGGGCGACACCGAGCCCGCCGACAACTCGGTCCCGATCGAGATGGTCGTCAACGGCACCGTCGGAACCTCCCCGACGGGCGACCGGGCGGCAACGCCCCTGGTCCTCGCCGCCTTGCTCGTCGCGGCGGGCGGTGCCACCACCCTGCTGCTGCGCCGCCGCCGACGGATCACCCCCCGGCGCCCCGACACCGGCCCCGGACCCGACCCCGACCGAAGCGACGCTCCCTAGCGCCCTGTCGGTGAGCCCGCTCCGGCAGTGGGCAGGGGGCTGGTGCAGACGGTGCCGCGGGAGTCGAAATCCGCACCCGGACTCCCGTCCACCGGCGAGATCGTTCCGTTGCTCCAGACCGCTCCGTCCAAGACCGACACCGCGTCGTCGATTCCGAAGCCCGCCCTGCGCGCCCACCCGGTGTCACCAGCCCGGGCGGGTACCACGTGGGCCCTCCTGTGCGACGGTTGCCTTGCGGTTGCTCAAGGCACGTCTATGGGCTCGTAGAGCACGTCGGTTCTGAGAATTGTTTTCGTACCCTCAAGAAGCGGGGCCGAGTCGTGAAGCGTCCGATGCCAGAAGAGGAGCGCATCACCCGGTTCGGGGCGGTGGGCGCTCAATATTTCCTCAGGCTCTGCGAGCCGCGGCCAGTCCGAGAAGTCGCGTTGCGCAAAGGGAAGGTCGTTCTGCTTGTCGGCGATGAACCGCGTTTCTCCGCCCACTGCCTCATACGACAGGTAGACGACGACCGTCAGGTGAGTTCGCGTTCCGTCGGGGGCGAAATAGGGCGAATCGTAGTGCGGGACAAGCAATCCGCCGTGTTCGTACGTGATGAAGCGCATACGCGGATTGACGGACGCCGGCTTCCAGGCCCTTCCGTCTGAATCCGTCGGATCGTCCGGTCCTACTTCAAACGACAGAAACGTCCGCAGCCGGCGGTAGAACTCTGCCGCCAAGACTTCGGAGTCAGCCGTGGCACGGAGAGAGCCGACCGGATCTCCCTCTGCGTAGTTGGCGGCAATGCCGTCCAGACCCACCGGCACAAAGCGCTGGGCAGCGAGTTCGGCCGCGAATACCTCCACTTCAGCCGGAGTGAGGAAGTGGCGAATCACCCTGGCATCGACGTGTGGGATCTCCGACTCGGTCGGGGCCCATGAGTCATCGGCGGATATTCGGCTCAGCGTTTCTTCGGAGAGGTCGAAGGGATTTACCGGAATTCCGAACATGCTCACTTTTCCGTCCTGAGGTCATTGTCGATGCCACCGTGGCCGTGGAGGAGAACAGGGTGCAGCGTGGCGTAGGGAGGAGGGGGACTGGGGTGGCGCACGAAACGCTCCTAGCGGGTGGATTTCTCCGGGAGGAGAGGGGTTGCGCCATCCGAGTTCACACTTCGATCGACGCGTCTTCTTCGCGTCGGCACGCGGCGCCACGAGCGCCGGAGTCTTCGAGGGTATGAAGTGCACGAGCGGTCGATCGGAGAGCAGGGATCGCGCATCAGGGATCAGGCGCTGGGGTGCCGCAGCGTTGAAATGGGGACCGCCTTGCGTCCATCTCTGCTGGTGGTCCGGCGGCGGGCGACCGCCGGGCGGCTGGTGCGCGCGCAGGCATGACTCCGGGCTCGTGCTCGACGTCACGGCCGTGCGCGCGGCGGCGGATCGAGGCCCCTGGAGTCAATGCCCGCAGGGAGCGGGGGCCGCTGAGCAATTATCGTCATAATGACGAGATTAGACTGGGGTGAACCCACAAAGCAAGCAGGACCTCCCCAACGCGGCGGAAGGGGGCGGGAGGCGGGGCGGGGACCGGCTCGGGGGACTACCGATGCGCGGTAGTCCCAAGCAGCGCTGGGCCGCTCCATACCGGGTGACCGCACGTGCTGTGTGGGAACACCGCTCTGACGCGGGGCCAGGCCGCCCGGCGTCGTTGTCCGTTGCCAATGAAGTTAGTCGAGTGCGGTGTCCTGACCTGGTTCTCTGATAATTGATCTTGTGGCAGGTCGAGGTGGGTCGACGGACGCGGCGTGGGAGCGGATGGAGCCCTTGTTCCCGCAGGTGGATGGACGCGGTCGGCCGTGGCGTGGTCACCGGCAGGTGGTCAACGGTGTGCTGTGGCGGTTGCGGACCGGGGCTCCGTGACGTGACCTGCCCGAGCGGTATGGGCCGTGGCAGACGGTCTACGAGCGGTTCGCCCGCTGGGAGGCGGATGGCACGTCGGCAAGGCTGGTGGAGCATGCGCAGGTCCGCGACGACGCGATGGGCCAGGTGGAGTGGACCGTCGCCGTCGACTCCACGGTCAACCGTGCCCACCAGCACGCCGCCGGCGCACGTAAAAGGGGGCCGTTGACGGGGACGAACTGGGAGATCCGGGCCGCTCGCAGACGCGCCAGGCCCTCGGCCGGTCCCGAGGCGGGCTGACCACCAAGGTCCACCTCGCCGTCGACGGCCGGGGCCTGCCCCCGTCCATCGCGCTCACGCCCGGCAATGTCAACGACGCCACCGCGTTCGCCCAGGTCCTCGACGGGATCCGCATCCCGCGCATCGCCACGGGCCGCCCGCGCACGACACCGGTGCGGGTGCTGGGCGACAAGGCCTACTCCAGCCGGGCGATCCGGCACCTGCTGCGGCGTCGGGGTATCGCCGTCACGATCCCCGAGCGCCGCGACCAAGCCGGCCAACCGCCGGCGCCGAGGGCGCCTCGGCGGCCGGCCGGCCGCCTTCGACCAGGTCATCTACCGCGAACGCAACGTGGTCGAACGATGCTTCGCACGCCTCAAGCAGTTCCGCGCGATCGCGACCAGTTCGACAAGCTCACCGACCGCTACCGCGCCGGAGCCATCCTGGCCTCGCTGACCCTCTGGCTCCGCGAACCAATCCGTGATCATTTGTCAGACAACCCCTAGCGGCTTCGGCCCGGCTCCGTCCGTCGGGTCGAGGAGAAATTCCGCCTTGCCGGGCTCGGACTGGTCGTCATACTCGAACCGGCACGTCCCTGGAACCTCATTGACCGCGGCCTCCGCACGGAGTTCGTCCGGCGCCGACTGCACCGCCTTCTTCTGCTTCATGCCGTAGCGGTAGGGCAGCGAGGCCCCCGGGAACGAGCCGTTTGTCGTACGAGCGGGAGTCAGGGAGTGTCGCCGGACCAGTGCCAGCGGTTCCGCTCGCCGGGGCGTGGGTTGTGCAGGGCGCGGGCGCCGGCACCGAACTGTCCGAGAGGCGCGGTGCCATGCGGCGGGGGCTTTGATACTGGTCGACTGCCTGCGGAAGGAGCAGGTGGCCGAAACGTTGCCCGCCTGGCGGGCCCAGCGGTCCCGAAGGCCGTCAGCCCTTTGGGGCGATACCCAAGGAAGCGACGATGTGGGTCAGTTCCTCGTGGAAGAGCTTCTCCGGGCTCGCGGTCTGGTGGTGCAGATGGCCGTAGATCTCCAGTGATACCAGGCCGTGGAGGTGGCCCCAGATGCGCAGTGCCAGGGCCACGCCGGCCGGGGGAAGGTGGGGGAAGGCGGGGCGGACCTTGTCGAGGAGGCCGGCGTCGAAGTCGGACCACTGGAAGTCGCTGTCCGCGTAGAGACGTTCGGCATGCGGCCAGGCTGCGGCCGCGAGGCCGGTCAGGGCCGTACAGACCCGCTGCGCGGCATCCGGGGCGGCGCCGCCCTCGGGCGCGATGTATCCGGGCACCGGGTCGCCGTAGATGAGGCGGAAACCTTCGGGGTTGACCAGAGCCCAGCCACGAAAGGCATGCGCCCATGCCCGGACCCGGTCGGCCGGGTGCGTGGCGGGGGTGATGTCCCAGGCGGCGTCGACTGCGTCGGCGAGCGAGGTGTACACGTCGTTGATGAGCGTGGTGACCAGGTCGTCGCGGGTTGCGAAGTAGCCGTAGATGGCATTGGGGGTCATACCCATCTCGCGGGCGATGGCGCGCAGCGTGATCGCTCCGGGGCCTCCCGAGGCCATCAACTCCAGCGCCACGCTCTTGATTTCGGCAGTCGTCTCGGCCCGCAGCCGCTCACGCCGCCCCCTGGTCCCGGTGCTCGCCATGCGCTCAGTCTACAGCGTCACAGCATTGAGCGCCGTACCTAAACTGCACGGCGTATAGTTTCCGCACGGCGTCCAAACATATGTCGGTAGCCCGTACGTCCGGGCATGAACAAGGGGAGAACCATGCACATTGGAGTGATCGGTGCCACCGGCACCATCGGCAGCCGGGTCGTCACGGAGGCCCTCGGCCGCGGGCATCGCGTCACGGCACTGAGCCGCGACGCCTCGCAGATCAACGAGAGCCGATCGAACGTCACCTGGGCCAGCGTGGACGTCCTCGACCCCGCGAGCATCGCCGCGATCCTGCCCGGCCTGGATGTGCTGATCAGCGGGTTCCAACCGGGCAACGCAGCCAAGGACATCGCAGACACCGTGCGTCGGTCCATAGCCGACCCCACGGTCCATTCCACCGCAGCCCGGGCGCTGCTCAAGGCCCTGGAGAGTCACCCCAGGACCCGGCTCATCGTGATCGGCGGGGCCGGCAGCCTGGAGACAGCGCCCGGCGTGGTTCTTGCTGACGACGTCGACCGGATGCACGAGACCCTCGATCAGCTGGGGCTGCCCCGCGAGTACGCGGCCGCGGCGCGCGGCGCCCGGGACGGCCTGAACGTCCTGCGCACGTCGAACCGACTCTGGACCTACTTCAGCCCCGCCGAGGAGATCGCCCCTGGCGAGCGAACCGGCCGTTTCCGGGTCGGCGGCGATCAGGCTGTCCGGGACGCCGACGGCCGCAGCCGTATCTCCGCGGAGGACGCCGCCGTCGCCCTGGTTGACGAGGCGGAACTGCCCCGCTTCGTCCAGCGCCGCTTCACTATCGGCTACTGAAACACCGCCGCAGCGGCCTCCAAGATCCCCAAGGGGGATCTTGGAGGTTTACCTCGGGAACATGTCGCGACCGTCCGCAGGCAGTACGGCTGAGAAACCGGAGCAGGGGTCAACCAACCTTGACCTTCTGATGTCAGGTAGCGCGAAAACTCGCACGCATTTACCCAGGTCATCCAGCGACGACGGTGTCATGTAGCTCGAAAAATCACACTCGGTTCGCGGAGACCGGCCACCGCCGGCGTTGCCGCTCCGTGCGCCGGAAGTCCGATACAGGCATCGCGGACAGGGCGGCAAGCAGCCATGAGTGGCTGGCCAGGGGCCCAGGGGGTGGCCACCCACGCGATGAGTTCCGTCGCGGAGCGCAGGGCGGACGCAGCGCGGTCGTCTCAAGGCCGTTGCCCCACCAGCAGCATCGGTCACCTGCGGACGACCTCACGGCCAGTTCTCTGAACCAAGCCTGCCGAGTGTCGTAGCTCTGGGTGACGCTGCTCATGGCGCTGTGGGGTCGGGTGGCGTGAGGTGGGTGGTGTCGTTGAGTGCGGTCAGGACCCAGCGTTCGTTTCCGTAGCGGTCGCGTCGGTGCTCGAAGCGGGTGAGGGCCGTGTGGTCAGCGGCAAAGCCAATGGTGGAGCTGGCCGTCGCGGGGATTCTCAGCAGGAGGTGGCAGGCGGCGTGGACGGTCTCCCCGTGGCCGGCCAGCAGGACGTTCTGGCCCTGGTGCTCTTCGAGGAGTCCGGCGAGGTGGGTCGCGGCCCAGGCCAGGTAAGCGGTCCAGGTTTCTGAGCCTGGGGCGTAGGGCAGGTCGGGGTGGGCGTCGGGGGGACCCTGGAAGGCGTCTTCGACTTCGCGCCAGGGCCGGCCGTCGGCGTTCCCGTGCCGGGGTCCGTCGAGTCCGGGGTCGGTGATCAGCGGCAGGCCCAGAGCTTCGGCGAGGATGGCACCGGTCTCGTGGACGCGTGGCCGGGTCCCGGCATACACGGCGTCGAAGACCTTCCCGCCGCCCTGTGCCTCCGTGGCGAGGCGGGCGGCGAGCAGCTGGGCCTGGCGGCGGCCGGTGTCGGTGAGCCCGGTGCAGGTTTTGGGGCCGCCGACGCGGCCTTCGACGTTGCTGCGGGCTTGTCCGTGGCGGGCGATGACCAGCCGCGCCGTGACGGTCATGTGCTCGGCTCTCAGAGTGTGGCGGCGAGTTTGTCCGCGGTGCGCAGGGTGAGGGCGGCCAGGGTCAGGGTGGGGTTGGCGGTGCCGGCGGTGGGGAAGACGGAGGAGCCGACGACCCAGAGGTTGGTGTGTGCGTGGGAGAGGCCGTCGGCGTTGACGACCGCGGTGGCGCGGTCGGTGCCCATCCGGGTGGTGCCCATGGGGTGGCCTGCGCCGTTGTACTTGAGGGTGGGCTGCAGGGGGTCGATGTTCTCGGCGCCGGCGGTGTCCTGGAGGTGCTGCCAGAGGCGGCGGGCGACGGAGTGCCCGTAGGCCAGGGCGCGCTTGGAGTAGTCGTCGATCTTGTAGGTGATCTTGGGGCGGGGGATGTCGAGTCCGTCGCGCTGGTCGGAGAGGGTGACCCGGTTGGCGGGGTCGGGGAGTTGTTCGGTGGAGTAGCCGATGCGCATCATGCGCGTCACCCGGTGGGCGAGGCGGTCCTGCAGATCCTGCCCGTAGTGCTTGAGCTGCTTGGCGGCGGGGTACCACATGATCTTGTCGAGGGCGGCGGCGGGCGCTTCGGTGCGGCCCCAGCCGTCGTTGCCGAGGGTGATGCGGAAGGCGCCGGTGGTGCGCCGCCAGTCGCCGTCGCGGAAGGTCTCGACGCTCAGGGTCGACTGGGGGCCGCGGAAGGGGAAGACGGGCTGACCGAACAGGCCGACGACTTCCTCGGCGAGGTGGTCCATCAGGTTGCGGCCCACCTGATCGCTGCGGTTGTCCAGGTTGGAGGCCAGCCACAGCTTTGGCGTCTCGATCGCGTTCAGCGCCACGACGACGTGGGTCCCGTTGACCTGCTCCTCGGCGCGGTCGGTGGTGGTCCAGTCCCGGAAGACGACGGTGGGGGACGCCGTGCCGGGGCGCGGGACGAGGCGGGTGACGGTACAGCCGGTGCGCACCTGCACTTTGCGGACGTGGACGCCGGCGTCGTACTTGGCGCCCGAGGGGCAGATCGGGATGCAGCTGGAGTTGCCCTGGCAGGCACTGCGCCCCTGGTAGTCGCGGGAGTTGCGGGCCTGTGGGGTGGTGACCACGGTGATGGGCACGCCGTCGATCGGGTCGATGCCGGCCAGGGCGGCGCGGACGAGGCCGTCGCCAAGCTGGGTGCGATGCCGGCCATGGGGAAGTCGGTGCTGCGCGGGGTGGCCGTGTCCCATTCGGCGCGGTTGCCGGAGACGCCGAGCTCGTTCTCGGCCTGCGCGTAGTAGGGCTCCAGGTCGTTGTAGGTGAGCGGCCAGTCGACGGCCACGCCGTAGCGGGTCTTCATTTCGAAGTCGCTGGGCAGGAAGCGCGGGCCGGCTCATGCGGGCGGCGGATGCCGGGGCCGACGTCCCACCGCCGGCGCCGGCCCGGTCGGCCGACGGGGGATCAGCTCGACGGGGGGCCCTCGCTCCCCTCGCCGTCCTCCGCCGTCTCGAACCCCTTCAGCGCGTCCTTCAGCGTGGCGAGGGTCTCCTCCGCCAGATCGCGCAGGAAGGCGGGGCACACCCAGGCGTCCAGGGGCTCGTCCTCGTCGGCCGCCCCGGCTGCCTCATCCTCCTCGTCCTCCTCGTCCCACCCGTGGTCCTCGGCCATCTCGGCGCGTCCGCCGGGGCTGCGCAGCAAGTAGCCGACACGGGAGGCGTGATCCGGATCATCGGTGTCGGGGTGTTCGTCCGGGCCATGGGCGCACGGGCCGTCGGGCAGCGACGCGACGGCTTCCTCCACGCCCTTGACCATGGCCTCCGGTACCGAACGGTCGGTGATCCTCTCCGATGCCGCGTACCAGCAGGTCGCGTTCATCGTCACGAGGAAGCCGGCCGCCACCCCGCGGGTCGGCCGGGACGGAAGGCAGCCGGCCTCGTCCGTCAGCACCTCGTGGGGATCGTCGTAGGGGTAGTCGTTCACGATGCCCGAAAGGATGTTGATGTTACTGCGGTGGTACCTGGGCGCTCCTGCGGGTATGCGCCGGACGGTGAACGGGGCGATCACGTCCTGCGCGAGGCGGGCCCAGCCCGCCACGTTGCCCGGACACAGCACCCGCTCGGCGTCGAAGTCCGCTGCGCCCGAGGGCAGTTCATCGAGCAGCCCGGTATCGCCGGCCCATATCTCGTCCTCCAGCGCGTCCATCTCGCTCTCGTACGGATGACGGTCGTGCGAACAGGGCCGCTCCCCCAGGGCCTTCGCCGCGGCGCGCAACGCGTCGAGGGCGGCGCGCTCGGCGGTCGGCCCGGGGCGCCACGCGAGGTAGCCCGACATCGCCACGAGAGCGCCCACCCCCACGTGGGCCTGTTCCCCGCCCGGGTCGGCGAGGAGCCTGCGCGAGCACTCCAGGACGAGGGGGTCCGCTTCGGCCGCCGGGGACCTGTCGTGGATCTGTCGACAGGCGTCGGCGAGCCGGTCGAAGGGGAGGTCGGTGCTTTCGATCATGAACGGTACGACGACCCGGGTCCCCCGTTCGGTTCCCGGCCGTCGGCGGTTCGGCCGGCCGTGCCGCGAACGGCCGAACCGAAACCGGCCAAAGATCATCGGGATCGCGCGGAGGAGACACTTCGGCCCCGTCCCGTCGGTTGTGTCCTGCGTACCGATGGCCCACGCGAAGGCAGGACCCAGGCGGATGAACATCACCCGTACCCTCACCCGCGCCGCGATCGCGGCCGCGTTGGCGACCGCGCTCGGGAGCGGTGTCACCACGGCCGTCGGCGCCGGCCCGATCACCGGGCACACCTCCCCCACGGCCTCGGCACGGCACGCGGAAGACGGGGGTTGGAGCGGCGAGGACGGGCTCTCGCTGAGCCCGGCCGACAACCGACGCGTCGACGCGTACACGCAGAACGCCCGGCGGGCGGAACGCGCCATCAGCCCCCGGGTACGGGCGGTGGCCTGGATGGCGGGGGCGCAGGTGATCGGCTTCGAGAACCGGCTCAAATCCCCCGACTCCCTCAAGCGCAAGGTCGCCACCTCACTGAGGGAACACCCCGGGCAGAGCGCCGACTCCGTGCTCGCCACGCTCGGCGACGCGGTGCGCTACACGCTCCAGTGGGGAGACGACCGTTACACCCACGGAGTCACCGAAGCCTCGAAGGCGCTGTCCGCGTGGGGCGACGACAGCACGAAATGGTCCAACACCTGGGACCGCGCCTCGGGGTACAAGGGGCTCAACACCGGTTGGCGGGCCTCGGGTTCCGGGCAGCTCTTCGAGGTCCAGTTCCACACCCCGGCCTCCAAGTGGGCCCAGGAAGCCACCCACGAGCTCTACGAGGAGCAGCGCCTTCCGGGTACGGCCCCCGAGCGGAAGCGGGAGCTCCAGGAGCAGCAGGACGCGATCTTCGCGTCGGTCCCCGTCCCGCCGGGCGCCGACCGGCTGACCGCGCCCGCGCCCGCGTCCCTGGCCCGGGTACCGGTGGGCTGACCGGGCGACCCGGCCCGGCACGCGGGGCCCGGTCGCCTCAGACGTCGTCCAGGACCGCCCGGATCACGTGCCGGGCGTTGTGGGCCATGGCGGGGTTGGTCTTGCGGTAGTGGGGCAGCGCGACGAGCGCCTGGGAGAGTGTCCGCCCCCGGCCCCGCGTCCAGGTCGCGTCGTCCACGGCCAGCGCCTCGCGGAAGGTCTTTCGGCCCTCGGGCGGCAGCAGGTTCCACGCGGGAAACAGGTCGCAGGCGGGATCTCCCGTCCCCGCGCACCCGAAGTCGATCACCGCGGCCAGTCTGCCGCCCTCGACCAGAAGGTTGCCCGGCATGAGATCGGCGTGCAGCCATACCGGCGGGCCGTCCCAGGACGGGGCGCGCAGCGCCTCCTGCCATACGGCGGTGACGGCATCGCAGTCGACACCCTCCTCCGCGATCCCGCGCAGTTCCCCGATCGCGGCCATGGTTTCCTCGTCGAGCGTGGCGAGGGGGCCGCCGCGGTGTGCGTTCGGCCCGCCCGGCAGCCTGACGCCCCGCATCGCCGTCACGAACGCGGCCAGGTCCTCGGCGAGCGACACGGGCTCGTCCAACGCGCCCTCTTCGGGATGCCGCCCGGCCAGCCACCGGTACACCGACCACGGCCACGGGTACCCCTGCGACGGCTCCCCGCCCCCGAGCACCTCCGGGATGCGCGTGGGCAGGTGCGGCGCGAGGCGGGGCAGCAACTCCCGTTCCCTCAGCAGGTCCTCGACCCCGCCCCGTACCAGCGGCAGCCGCACGACCATGTCATCGCCCAGCCGGTACACGGTGTTGACCGTGCCACCGGAGGGCCATCGTTCCACCGGCAGCCCCGCCCACCGGGGGAACCGTCCGGCGATCAACCGCCGGACGAGGCCGTCGTCGACGGGGTAGCGGCCGGGATGCGTCTGACCTGCGCTCATGGCAGTCATCCGACCACCGGCCGCCGACGGGCGTCAAACACTTTTCCACTCCGGGGGATTCGGCTTCGGCAGCGCGCGGGGAAGGGACTTCGACGACAGGGCCTAGCTTTGCGTCCGGCGTTGCGACGCCTCCCCGGCGCACGAGGAGGTGACCAGGCCGCTGGCCATGCCCAGGTCGAGGCAACCGCCGCCGTAGTCGCCGTTGCGGTAGCGGTGGGTGCCGGAGGCGGGAGGTGGGGCGGCCGGGGAGGTCGCGCCACCGGCTCCGCCGCCCGGGTTGCCCCCGCCACCGCCCGGGGTTCTCGAGCCGTTCTGCGGGCCGCTGCCGGCGCTCGTACCCGGGCCGGGGCCGGCAGCGGTGCCCGTTGCGGGAGCGGTGCCTCCCGCCACGCCGGTCTGGGTGCCGCCCGCCGCACCCTGCCCCGTGCCGGCGGCGCCACCTTGCGCCGCGCCCTGGGCGGGGGGAGCCCCGGGGGACGGCGTACCCGACGGGCTGCCGGGCGGCGCCGAGGACGGTGGCGCGGCCGACTCCGGTGCCGCCGGGGTCGAGCCGGGCGGACCGGCCTTCTCATCGGCCTGGGCCCGGGCCTGGGGCGTCGACGCGAAGGGCGGGTGAGGGGGCCTTTGACGGGACCGAATCCGACCGACCGTGGCAAGCCTGGATCGAAAATCCACCTGATCACCGAAAGGAGCGGACTGCCGCTGTCCCTGGGCATCTCCGGCGCCAACATGCACGAGAGACTCGGTCTTGAACCGCTCGTGCGGGGCATCCCGCCGATCCGGTCCCGACGAGGACCTCGTCGACGGCGGCCCGGCAAGCTCCACGCAGACAAGGGCTACGACTACGACCACCTGCGCCGCCGGCTCCGCAAACGCGGCATCCGCCACCGCATCGCACGCCGGGGCATCGTCCGGCTCTGCCCCACCGCCGCCAGGACCTCGGGGTTTCACGAAGGCTTCAAGGTGCGGACGGTGGGTTGACGCGGATCGTGTCCTCCCCGCGCCTGTCGCGCGTCCGTCTGCTCCGGCGCCCCGAACGGGGGCCGGAGCAGACGGGTTCCTCTGTGCCGGGCTGCTTCCGTGGTTACAGCGTGCGGGTCAGGTGGTCGGTGAGCAGCCGGGTGAAGCGGGCCGGGTCGGGCAGGTCGCCCCCTTCGGCGAGCAGTGCGCTGCCGTAGATCAGCTCGGCGATCTCTGTCAACGCTGAGTCGTCGGTGCCTGCGTGGTGTGCGGTGCGCAGGGTGGTGATCAGGGGGTGCGTGGGGTTGAGTTCCAGGATTCGTTTGACGGTGGGCATCTGCTGGCCCATGGCCCGGTACATCTTTTCCAGGGTGGGTGTCACGTCGTGGGCGTCGCCGACGATGCAGGCTGCCGAGGTGGTCAGGCGTGATGACAGGCGTACCTGCTTGACGTGGTCGGACAGGGTGGTGGTCAGCCAGGGCAGTAGGGCGGCGAAGTCCTGCTCGCGCTGGGCCTTGTCGGCGTCGGTCTCGTTCTCGCCGTCGGCGGTCTGGTCGAGGTCGACCTGGCCCTTGGCGATGGACTGCAGACGATGGCCGTCGAAGGCGGGGACCTGGTCGACCCACACTTCGTCGATGGGGTCGGTAAGGATGAGCACCTCGTAGCCCTTGGCGGCGAAGGCTTCCATGTGCGGGGAGTTCTCCACCATGGCGCGGGTCTCGCCGGTCAGGTAGTAGATGGTGTCCTGGCCGTCCTTCATGCGCTCGACGTACTCGCGCAGCGTGGTGGTCTTCTCCGGGTCGTGGGTGGAGGCGGCCGACACCAGCTCCAGCAGGGCCTCGGTGTTGTCCGTGTCCTCGAGCAGGCCCTCCTTCAGTGCCCGGCCGAACTGGGCCCAGACCTTGCTGTAGCGCTCTGCGTCCTTGGACTGCATGTCCTTGATCGCGCCGAGGACCTTCTTTACCAGGCGTCGGCGTACTCCTTGGATCTGGCGGTCGTGCTGGAGGAGCTCGCGGGAGACGTTCAGCGACAGGTCGTGGGCGTCCACCACACCCTTGACGAAGCGCAGGTAGTGGGGCATGAGCGCTTCGCAGTCGTCCATGATGAACACCCGCTTGACGTACAGCTGCACGCCGGATTTGGACTCGCGGGAGTACAGGTCGAAGGGGGCCTGCGAGGGGATGAACAGCAGCGCCTCGTATTCGAAGGTGCCTTCGGCGCGCATGTGGATCGTCTCGGCCGGGGGCAGCCAGTCGTGGCTGATCTGCTGATAGAACTCGTTGTACTCGTCCTCGGTCACCTCGCTGCGAGGCCGGGCCCACAGCGCCTTCATCGAGTTGAGCGTGTCGAGGTCGGTGGTGGTATCGCCGTCGGCGTCGGGCCGGTCGGCGGCCATGCGGATCGGCCAGCGGATGAAGTCCGAGTAGCGCTTGACGATCTGCCGGATCTTCGGTTCGGAGAGGTAGTCGGCGAGTCCGTCCTCGCTGTCGGCGGGCTTTAGGTGCAGGGTGACCGAGGTGCCGACGGGGAGGTCGTCGGCGGCCTGGATGGTGTAGGAGCCCTCGCCGTCGGACTCCCACTGGGTGCCGGAGTCGGTGCCGGCCCGCCGGGTGCGCACGGTGACTTTGTCGGCGACCATGAACGCCGAGTAGAAGCCGACGCCGAACTGTCCGATCAGACTCTCCGCAGTGGCTACGTCCTTGGACTCCTTGATCTTTTCCAGCAGGCTGGCAGTGCCGGACTTGGCGATCGTGCCGATCAGCTCCACGAGATCGTCCCGGGTCATGCCGATGCCGTTGTCGCGGACGGTCAAGGTGCGGGCGTCCTTGTCGACCTCCAGCGAGATGTGCAGGTCAGCGGTGCCGTTCTCGGTGAGGCTGGCGTCGGTCAGTGATGCCAGCCTCAGCTTGTCCAGGGCATCGGAGGCATTCGAGATCAGCTCGCGCAGGAAGATGTCCTTGTTCGAGTAGATCGAGTGAATCACCAGCCGGAGCAACTGGCGGGTTTCGGCCTGGAATTCCAGCGTCTCGACGCTGCTGGCCATGCTGGGTCCTTTCAACGGAAGGTCATGAGCGGATGGGACTCGGGCACGGGGCGCCGTCGTCGGCGTGACGCGCAGGCGGGGCGCACCGTGCGGATGATGACTCTGCGTGTGCGAGTCAGTCTTCGTCAGAGGCTGTCGTTGTGTGGCGGGCTTCGAGGGCGTCCAGGGAGTCGGCGAGATCGGTGTGGCGGGCGTCGAGGTAGGGACGCATGCCGGCCAGGGGCGCGATGAGCTCGGCGGCGTCCGCGGCGCCGAGAGCGGTGTGCAGGGCGGCCTGAGCCGAGCGCGCTTCGGGCGTGAGGTGGGCGAGCGCGGTGATCTGTCCGGCGAGGCGGCGCAGGTCGGCTGCGTGGGCGCGGGCCCAGGTGGCAGCGGTGCGGTCGGCGGCGCGGCGTTCCCGGGTGGCCTGCACGCGTTGCTCTCCGGTGGTGCCGGCGGGGCCGGGCCGGCCCCGCAGGTAGCGGCGTTCAGCGGCTTGGCGGCTGGCGACACCGAGGGGGTGGGCGAGGTCGGCCCAGCTGGCGCCTGCGTCGCGGGCGGTTTCGATCAGGCCGGTTTCCCAGCCGGCGAGCTGCTCTCGCACCTGCCGCAGCAGCATCAGGGAGGCCAGGGCCTGCTCGGGGCCGGGCCCGGCGGCGTCGGAGGTCTCGTTCTGGGCACCGCGCAACGCGTCGTCTATGGCGGCCAGGGCTGCCGCGGCGGCCATGAAGGACGTCGGACTGGGGGCCTCGGTACTGGCCGCGGACGGCTGGTCGGCTGCGGTCACGGGCACCTCCCTCGGAATGTCATCCAGTTGATGACGTCATGATTGTCATCCACTGGACGACATGTTACAACAGGGTCTGTGCAGCGCATTGGCAGCAACCGCTCGAACCTGCTGGAGGTGTTTCACGATGTTGATGCGCACTGACCCCTTCCGTGAGCTGGACCGGATGGCGCAGCAGCTGATGGGCCCGGGTACCTGGTCGAAGCCGTCGGTGATGCCGATGGACGCCTACCGCGAGGGTGACGAGTACGTGGTGGCCTTCGACGTCCCCGGCGTGACCGCGGACGCGATCGACATCGACGTCGAGCGGAACATGCTGACCGTCAAGGCCGAGCGACGGCCGACGGCGAAGCTCGACGACGTAAAGATGGAACTGTCCGAGCGGCCGCTGGGCGTCTACTCCCGCCAGATCGTGCTCGCCGACACCCTCGACACCGAACGCATCCAGGCCGACTACGACGCCGGCGTTCTCACCCTGCGCATCCCGATCGCGGAGCGCGCCAAGCCCCGCAAGGTCTCCATCGGTGTCGGCTCCGGCCGCAAGGAGATCTCCGGCTGAGCCCGTCCGGAACCGGTGCGGAGGACGCCCACCTGGTCTCCCCCTCCCCGCCCTCCGCACCCCTGTGGAACCGACGACACGAAGGGGCGGCGGCTGATGACCTTGAGACACGAACCGTTCCTCGACCGTGTGAAGGAACGCGGCGAATACGACACCGCGGAGGAAGCCGAGCGCGCGGCGCGCGTGGTACTCGCCCTGCTCGGCGCACACCTGATCGGTGAAGTGCGCGCCCAGCTCGCGGCACGCCTTCCGGAGGGCTTCGCCCTGATCCTGCTCAACCCGCTGCAGAGCACCGAGCCACTTCCCCCCGAGCGATTCGTCCGCGCGACAGCCGCCTGGATCGAGGGCGCCACCGAGCAGACCGCGACGTGGGACGTCAGCGCCGTGCTGTCCACCGTCGCCGACACGGCAGGCGAGGACCTGACCGGGCAGGTCCTGCTTCAGCTCCCCGTCGGCTACGACCTTCTCTTCGGCCGCCCCCAGCCCATCTGACCAAGACCGGTAGTGCCGTGCCCGGCGCTCCCATGGCTCCTGAAAGGCATGTCCCGCAGTGATCACCGATGCGCGCGTACCGCTTGCGCACCAGCAGCCGTGCTCGACGGCTTACGAGCAGATGCTGGAGAAGGTCCGCTACGAAGGCGCCTACCCCACCCGTGAACGGGCCGAAGAAGCGGTCCGCGCGGTGCTCGCCGGACTCGGACGTCAACTGACCGGTGACGAACGCGTCGACCTGGCCCGCTGCCTGCCCCTGGAGGCGGCACGCGTGCTGACCGCGCAGATCCCCGACACCCAGCCACTGACCGGCTGGGACTTCATCAAGGACCTCGCCACCCGCTCCGGCGCGTCCCTGGCCACCACCCGCTGGGACACCGGCTCCGTTTTCGCCGCAGTCCGAGCCCACGCCGGCCCCGACCTGATCAGCCGCATCCTCCACCAGCTCCCCACCGACTGGGCTCTGCTGTTCGGCCAAGCAGAAATCACCCCCGCCGCATAGACGCCGAGACGCACGCTCGGGGCACATCACAAGGGCGCTATGCGGAAAAGAACACGAAGGCCCTGCTCCGTCCAGGAGTGAACGGGGGGGGGGAGCAGGGCCTCGTGCAAGCTCAGCGGCCCACGGGGCCCAGGAGGGCCTCCGGCGACCGTGGCCCCGCCCTCCGGGCCGGTCCGGCGAAGGGGACCAGCACGAACGTGGTGTTGGTCGAGGACTGGGTGACGACGGTTACGCCCATGCCCGACGCCATGGCGAGGTAGGGGTTGCGGCCGACGGCCTTGATCAGGATGTCGCGAGCCCTGCCGACCATGAGCAGTTTGAGGAGCTTTCCCAGGTAGTGGACGGCGACCAGGATCAGAGCGGCGCCGATCACGATGGTGAACAGTGGACCGAGTGTGCTGCTGACGTGCGAGGTCGCGTGGATCACGCCGTGTTCCACTGGCCTGGTGGCCGCCCGGATGAAGTTGAAGTGGGCCGGGTTCGGCAACCAGTCCGTGCCGTAGAGCGCATTGGTCAACGTCCCGCTGATGCGTTGCAGCGGATGCCAGACCAGCTCGAACGGGAAGAAGATCAGCAGCGCGAGCCAGTTGTAGAAGTCATGGACGGTCGAGGCGCCGAGCGCCCTGCGGAACTTCGTGCGGTCGCCGATGAAGGTCAGTGCAACCAGGCTCGTCGTCACGGTGGTGCCGACGTTCGCGCCCAGAACGATGGGGATCGCGCCCTCGATGGGCAACACGCCCGCCCCTACGGCGGTGACAGCGATGGCCGTCGTCGTGGCGGACGACTGGATCAGGACCGTACCGAGAACGCCGACGCTCAGCCGACCCACGGGTTCGCGGCGAAGGCGAACATGGTGTGCGCCGCCTCGCCGCCCAGCCCTGCGAAGCCGCGACTGATGATGCTCACGGCACAGGTCAGCAGGTAGATCAGCCCGGCGACACCGGACCAGCCGAGGGCTTTGGTCCATACGGGGAGCTGGATGGCTCCGGCGTCGCTCTCGGTGGCGGGGGCCGTGACCGCCGAGCCGCCGCCGGAAGGGGTCCGCCCGGAGACGTCGCCCCCTTTGCGGCTGTTGTCCGGCCCGCTGTCGGATGTAGCTTCCGCAATGGACCAAGGCTACGAGCTCCTGCCGGGGAGCGCCCGTGGCTGAGCACCGTATGCATATGGCGACGGCTGGTGCCGTCAGACCGGCGGTCGGTCGGTTTTAGGGCGTGAGCGCCGCGGAAGGGCCGGGCTCCGGGGCGGCGGGGTGCCGGAACAGGACGTCAGCGGGCGATCGAGACGGCGAAGGGCTTGAAACGTGTCGGCGCAGGATGTGGGGAACGACCAGGATCATGGCCTCGGTGGCGCGGGCCGTGGTGGTGCCGCCGAGGTCCTCGATCCAGCAGGCCGGTCAGCCTCGCCTCTGGCACGAACACGGTGAGCCGGCCGGGGTCGGCGTCGTACGACACGACGGTGACGTGTCCGACGAGCTCGGGGGGGATGGCTGCCCACCGCTCCCGCAGCGTCAAGCCGGCGGCAGAGAGTTCCCAGGCCCGCTCGGTGACCAGCGCGCCGATCGCCGCCCCGACCCCCACCGGCTCGCGTCCGTCGCGTCGCACCGTCGTGACGGCCCGCGGCTTCCTCTTCGCCTTCTGGCCGTTGCCGCCCTTCCGGGCCGCCTCCATCGCGGCCCGCAGCGCGACCCGGGCCAGATCGACGCCGGACGTCTCGCCGCTGTTCATGCCTGCCCCCGGGTGGTGTAGCCGAGCAGGTGCCCGAGGTCGGCCGGGCGCTGCACCTGGGCGACGAACGCCCGCGTGAACAGGCGCTGGGACGAGGGCTCGCGGTACCGGTCGATGTGGTCGAAAACCACTGGTTGAAGCCGCGGAACCGGCCATAGGGGATGAGCAGCACGGAGGTTCGAGGGGCCGGAGGCCAGGCCCCGGGCCAGGTGCGGCGCCGACAACGCCCTCTGCAGCGAACGCGCGGACCTGGGCGTTGAGATCGGCCGTGTAATTCACCAGTCCACGACCACGACCGCGACGGCGGTCAGGCCGGAGACGAAGTCGGCCCTCGGCGCCGGGGGCAGTCCTCGGTGACCGGATGGTCGCGCGGGTCCCGCCGCGGCGGAAGCGGACCTTGGTATGGACCTGACAAGTGGGATGGGCTAGCGTAACGCCCGACACTCCGTGAGAGCGCTCTCAAGCGTTCAATCCCCCACGCCAGGAGGTCTCGTGAAACACGCCACCCCCTTACGCGCCGCCCTCGCCACCCTGCTCCTGACCGTCGGCCTAGGCGCCGCCCATGCCGGCGTGGCGACCGCCGTCCCGCTTCCGGAGCCCACCGCGGCATCGTCCGCCGCAGCGCCGTCCGCCTCGGCCGGACTGGTCGACGCGATGCGCCGGGACCTCGGGCTCACCGCTTCCCAGGCCGAGGAACGGCTGAGCGCAGAAAAGGCCGCCGCGGTCGTGGAGAAGACCGCACGGCAGGCCGCGGGTGGCTCCTACGGCGGCTCGTGGTACGAGCCGTCCACCGGCCGGCTCGTCGTCGCGGTGACCGACCGCGCGGCGGAATCCGAGGTGCGGGCACTGGGCGCCGACACCCGCCTCGTCAGGCACAGCGCCGCCGCGCTGGACCGCGCCAAAGCGCGCCTGGACACGCTGCACGCCCCCACCGGGGTGGCCGGCTGGCACGTCGACCCGCGGACCAACAGCGTCGTCGTCACGGTCGTACGTGCCGAGCGGAAAGCCCCCGCCGTACGGGCGTTCGTTGACCAGGCCCGAGCCGCCGGCCCCGTCACCGTCGCCGAGACGGCGCAGCCGCCCCGTACCTACGCCGCGGGCACCGTCGGCGGCGACCCGTACTACACCGGCAACGTCCGCTGTTCGATCGGCTTCTCCGTGTACGGCGGCTTCGTAACGGCTGGGCACTGCGGGCAGGCGGGGGCCGCTGTGCGCGGCTGGGACGGGTCCGCGATGGGCACCTTCCAGGGATCCTCGTTCCCCGGCAACGACTACGCGTACGTCGGCATCCACAGCGGCTGGTGGACCGTACCGGTGGTGCTCGGCTGGGGCACCATCCCGGACCAGCTGGTACGCGGCTCCGCCGAGGCACCCGTGGGCGCCTCGGTCTGCCGGTCGGGGTCCACGACGCACTGGCACTGCGGCACCGTGCTCGCCAAGAACGAGACCGTCAACTACAGCCAGGGCGCGGTCTACCAGATGACGAAGACCAGCGTCTGCGCCGAGGGAGGCGACTCCGGCGGCTCGTTCCTCAGCGGGGATCAGGCCCAAGGCGTCACCTCGGGCGGCTGGGGCAACTGCTCGTCCGGCGGCCAGACGTGGTTCCAGCCGGTCAACGAAATCCTCAGCCGCTACGGCCTGACGCTGCACACCGCCTGACGCCGGACACCACCTGACCCTGCACACGCCTGAGGTCGGCGCGGCACCAGGTCCTTCCGGGCGCGCACACCCGGAAGGACCTGTCGCCCGGCTTCCCGTACGGGGCCGGCGGCGCTGCTCGCCGAGGTGTCCAGGGTCGCGGACCAACGCCGCTGCACCCATCGAGGGGCTGCACGGCGCCGGCCACTTACGCATGAACGGGGAACCGTCGACCAGGGCTGGGTTCGTGGCCGGGAGCACACGGTCCGGACACCGGCACGGAGCACCCGCGGCGGCCGTCCACCCGACGATCACGTGCCGCTCCGATTCACACCTCTCTGCCTCAAGCCAGCCTTAAGAGATCGTTAAACCGAAAGCCACAAGAGAAAACCGCAGTTCAGAGGCGTGCGAGGAGTGAGGTCTGACGTTGCCATGACGGTTACCCCTCCGTAATACTCACTGCCTCGGGTGACATTGCGTCACGCTTGAGAGCGCTCTCGTACCCCTCTTGTCACTCTTCACGGCTCGCCCGGCCTGGCCCCCTCCTCCTCCCCCACCCAGACAAGGAACCATGCCCATGGCTGCTGCTCATCGCGCACGCCGTCGCTCCCTCGGCGGAGTGGTGCTCTTCGTGACCACCGCCCTGATCGCGGCGGTGCTCATGTCCTTCACCCGTCCGGTCGCCCCGCCCGCCGGTGCCGCAGTTGTCGCGCAGACCTGGTCCGACGAGTTCGACGGCGCGGCCGGCCGCGCTCCTGACGCCGCCAAGTGGACGCTTGAGAGCGGCGGTTCGGGCTTCGGCAACCACGAGCTGCAGTACTACACCAACAGCACCTCGAACGCCGCGCTCGACGGCCAGGGCAACCTCGTCATCACCGCGCGGAAGAACACCGACGCCGGCCTCGGCTGCTGGTACGGGCAGTGCCAGTACACCTCGGCCCGGCTGAACACCGCCAAAACCTTCACCCAGGCGTACGGCCGCTTCGAGGCCCGCATCAAAATCCCGCGCGGCCAGGGCATCTGGCCCGCCTTCTGGATGCTCGGCAACGACCTCGGCAGCGTGGGCTGGCCCAACAGCGGCGAGATCGACATCATGGAGAACATCGGCCGCGAACCCAGCACCGTGCACGGTACGGTGCACGGCCCCGGCTATTCCGGAGCGGGCGGTCTCGGCGCCGCGTACAACCTGCCCGGCGGCCGCGCCTTCGCCGACGACTTCCACGTGTTCGCCGTCGACTGGAGCCCGAACTCCGTCGCCTGGTCGGTGGACGGCACCACGTACAAGACCCTCACGCCGGCCGACACCGGCGGCAACAAGTGGGTCTTCGACCACCCGTTCTTCGTCATCCTCAACCTGGCGGTCGGTGGGGACTGGCCCGGCAGCCCGGACACCTCCACCTCCTTCCCGCAGACGATGACCGTCGACTACGTCCGCGCCTCCTCCGCCGGCGCACCCGCCGCACGCCCGATCCGTGGCATCGGCGGCATGTGCGTCGACGTCGCCGGCGGCTCCGACGCCGACCGCACCCCCATCCAGCTGCACGACTGCACCGGCAGCGCGGCCCAGCAGTGGACCATCGGGGGCGACGGCACCGTCCGCGCCCTCGGCAAGTGCCTGGACGTCGCGGGTGGCTCCACCGCCGACGGCGCCGTCGTCCAGCTCTACACCTGCAACGGCACCAACGCCCAGAAGTGGACGTACACCGCCGCCCGTGACCTCACCAACACCGGTGCGGGCAAGTGCCTGGATGCCAAGGGCAACTCCTCCGCCGACGGCACCCGGTTGCAGACCTGGACCTGCACCGGCGCAGCCAACCAGAAGTGGACGGTCGGCTGACCCACCAGCCCCGCCGCCCTCCCTTCTCCCCCGTCCCTGCGTCCGACCGCTCCCCCGCCCGACCTCACGAAGAACGGACCCCCACCCGTGACGGCTCGCCACCAACGAACCATGCCCCGTAGAAAACTCCTCGCCGTGACGGCGGGCCTGGCCCTGGCCGTGCCCGCCGCGGCAGCCTGGCTCGAGACGAGCGCCAACGCGTCCACCACTGCCACGCTCCCCCTGGACCTGGTGAACACCACCGGCAACAACACGGTGTTCGCTTATGTGCTCGGCCGTGACCCCGCGGCCGGTGGCACCTGGGCCTTCATCCAGGCCAACGGCTCCAGCCTGTACCACCCGCCGGCTCCGGCCAACGATCAGACCCCCCTCGGGGTCGACTGTGCCATCCCGCTCAACGCGTCCGGCGCCGGAGCGCGGAGGGTGACTCTGCCGCGCCTGGACAGCGGCCGCATCTACTTCTCCGTCGGCACGAAGCTCACCTTCCTGGTGAACCGCGGCGGCGGTCTGGCCCTGCCGTCGGTGAGCAACCTACCGACCCCAACGCGAACGTCGCTCACGACTTCTGCGAATTCACCTTCAACAGCGACCAGTTGTACGCCAACATCACATTCGTCGACATGGTCTCCCTGCCGATCGCCTTCGAACTGGAGACCGGGCAGGGCATCCAGACCGTGCGCGGGCTGCCCGCCGACGGACTGTCCCGGGTCGCCGCCGCCCTGCGGGCCCAGTCCGCCGCCGACGGCAGCGACTGGAGCCGACTGATCGTCACCGCGGGCGGCCGCGACGTGCGCGTGCTCAGCCCCAACCTGGCGATCCGCGGCAACAGCGCCCTGTTCCGCGGCTACTTCGACGGCTACGTAGACGAGGTGTGGAGCAAGTACCGCTCCGCCGACCTGCGCATCGACACCCAGTTCACCTGGGGAACCGTCACCGGCCGGGTGAACGGCGACGTCCTCGCCTTCCCCGGAGTCGGCAGCTTCGCCAAGCCGTCCACCCTTTCGATCTTCTCCTGCAGCGACACGCCTTTCACCACGGGCAACGACCTGATGGGCAATCTCAGCGCACGGCTCGCCGCCGCCTTCAACCGCACCACCCTGCTGGACAACCCCCACCAGCCGACCGCCGAGAATCCCGCCGCGTTCTACACCCGACCGCGCACCAACCATTACGCCCGCATCCTGCACGACACCACCCCCGACCATCTCGGGTACGCCTTCCCGTACGACGACGTGCACCCGGCCGGAGTCGACTTCGAGGGCAAGGTGCAGTCCGGCACCCCCGGCCGCTGGACCATCACGGTCGGCGGTCTGGCCGGCGGCGGCACACCGGCCCCGACGCCGACCGCCACCGCCCCGGGCGGCGGGGTCAGCGCCTTCACCACCATCCAGGCCGAGACGTTCATCGCCCAGTCCGGAGCACAGGTCGAGGCCTGCTCCGACGGCGGCGGCGGATCCGGCGTCGGTCATCTGTCCAACGGCGACTGGCTCAAGTTCTCTGCCGTCGCCTTCGGCCCCACCGGCGCCACCCGCTTCGACGCCCGCGTCGCTTCCGGGGCCGCCGGCGGAGTCAGCGGCCTGGTCCAGGTCCGCCTCGACAGCCCCACGGCCACCCCGGTCGGCGGCTTCGCCGTCGCCAACACCGGCGGCTGGCAGGCCTGGCGCACCGTCCCCGCCGACATCCGCCGCACCACCGGAACCCACGACGTCTACCTGACCTTCGACAGCGGCCAGCCCTCCGACTTCGTCAACGTCAACTGGTTCTCCTTCGCCTAGCCAGGCGGGCGCACGATCGGTGACAGGGGCGCTGGGGAGGCAGGGAGTCGTGTGTGAGAAAGGAACGGGGGCCGCTTGTGCGGATCCGAAGGGAGCGGCCCAGTGACCTGAGCCAGAGACTCGTTGTCAGTCGAGCATGCGTCGTCCGGGTCCGACGATTCCGCCGTTGTCGGTCACTGATGCCCAGCGACCAGTGCTGGAGGGCTGGTTACGTCGCCGTCCGACGGCTCAGGCTTTGGCTCAGCGGTCGCGGATCGTGCTGGAGTGCGCCGAAGGCCACTCGATCATGGAGGTGTCGCTACGGCTGCGGATCGCGCCGGACACGGTCCGCACCTGGCGGCGCACGTTCGCCGAGAACCGGTAATTGCGGGAGGAGGCTCCGACGGTGCGGTCGCGGACCGGGATCAAGGTTCCGTCCACGATCCACAGCCGGTCCACGTCGGCGACCGGCCGCGGGGCGGGCTCCAGGGCCGGCAACGGACGCAGGCGTGGGATGACCCGGCAGACGGTGGCCGGGGAGATCCCGAAGAGCGGGGCGAGCTGCCGCATGGTGAGGTTGGTGCGGTAGTGGACGGCAACCAGCAGGACCCGGTCGGCCGGCGGCAGGCACCACGGCCTGCCGCAAGCTTCGCGAACCGGTCGATTCGCAAGCCCGTGAACGTCTCGACCCACACTGGCTCGGCCCGCAACACCCACCCATACAGGAGAAATGCCCGGCACTGAGCCTTCTGCAACACCCGTTGGTCCCGGGCGGCTGCACCCGCACCCACTCGCACCGAGTGGCTCGTGGGGGTTGGTCAGAGGGTGGGGCAGAGGTTCTTCTGTACGGCGCCGAGGATGAGGGAGCTCTTGGCGGGGCCGAAGCCGCCCGGGTGGTGCGGGCTGATGAACCGCTCCTCGATCTGAGTGACGCGCCTGTTGGGGTTCTTCTCGGTCTTCATCGCGGTGCACTGGTCGAGGCCGCGGCTGATGGCCTTGTCGCCCTTGCCGTTGACTATCTCGGGGTCGATGGCGTTGAGGGCGGCGAGGTAGGTGGCTTGCTGGCCGGGCGCGGGTGAGACCTGGACGTCAGTGGCGGCTTTGGGGCTGCTGGAGCTGCACCCGGTGAGAGTGAGCAGGGTGGCCACGGCGAAGACGGCGGCGAGGTGGAGTGTGCGCATCGTGCCATGGTGGCCAGCGGTCGCCGTCCACGTCTACTGTGTGACCGTCCTGTGACGCGCGAAGGCCCCGCGGGTGGGCGGGGCTTGTGTCCGTGCACGCCGGACGTGCCCCCAGGCCCCGAACCACAGGTGGGCACTCCAGAGGATTGCCGCCCGGCAACAGCCCTCAGCCCTGTGCGGGGCCCGCCTGCGGTGCGGTGAAGCGGACGCTGGTGAGTTCCTCGGAGAGGTCCCAGAGCCATCGGCCCGCGCGTCGTCCCGGGCGTGCGCGCTGCGGCGGACGGGGGCCGGGTGGCCGCGCAGGCTGGTGGCGGCGTAACCGGGGTGGACCGCGTGCGCCGGCACGCGGGATCCGGCCTGCGTCAGCCGCCTCTGGAGCTCGTGGGTGAAGAGCAGCATCCCCGCCACAGGCGGGCCGGGTGGGGCGTGTGCCCGGAAGCGTCAGGGCGTCGGCCCGGGGCCGGCGGTCTGCGACGGCGGAGCGGGGCGCGACCGTCGGCGCCGGAGGTGGTGCCAGGCCGCCGCGGCTGCGCCGGTGCCGGCGAGGAGGCCGGCCGGCCAGGCGTAGGCGGTCCCTGTGCCGACGGCGGACGCCGGGGGCGGCGGGGCGGCGGGCGGGGCGGCCGTTCCGGCTCGTTGGGGCCGGGGCGGCGGTAGGAGCGAGCCGACCGGCTCCACCCGGCCGGCGGCGGCGAAGCCCCAGTCCAGCAGGGCCCGCGTCTCCTCGTACACCGCGAAGGCGCCGCCCTGCTGGGGGTTCATGACGGTGACGAGGAGGGTGCGGCCGTCCCGTCGTGCGGCCGTGACCAGGGTGTATCCGGCTTCGGAGGTGTAGCCGTTCTTGACGCCGACGATGCCCGGGTAGACGCCGACGCCGTCCTCGCCGGTCAGCAGCCGGTTGGTGTTCTCGATGCCGTACGTCCAGGCCGGCCGCCCCTCGGCGTCCGTGTCCCCGGGGAACTGCGCGTCGGTGAGGGCCGCGTAGCGGGCGAAGTCGGGGTCGGCGAGCCCGGCCCGGCCGAACACGGCGAGGTCGTAGGCGGAGGACACCTGGCCTTCGGCGTCGTAGCCGTCCGGGGAAACGACGTGGGTGTCGGTCGCGCCCAAGGCGCGGGCCCGGGCTTGCATCTGGGCGGCCGTCTGCGTCCAGCCGCCGTTCATGGAGGCCAGGACGTGGACGGCGTCGTTGCCGGAGCTGAGGAAGACGCCCCGCCACAGGTCGGAGATCCGGTAGGTCAGGCCGGCGTCGAGCCCGACGAGGCTGCTGCCCTCGCCCACGTCGGCGAGTTCGGCGTCGGTGACGGTGTGGGTGCCGCCGCGCGGCAGGCGGGGCAGGGCCGTGAGCGCGAAGAGGGTCTTCATGGTGCTGGCGGGCGGCAGTCCCAGGTGGGCGTTGTGGGCGGCGAGCACCTCCCCGCTTCCGGAGTCGGCCACCAGCCAGGACAGTGCGGACAGGTCGTCGGGCAGGGCAGGGGCGCCCGGGCGGGGCCGGACCTGGACCCCTGGGCGGTGCAGCAGGGCGGGGTCCGGCGGGGCCTCGGCGCGCGGCGGAGCGGGCTCGGCCCGCGCCGCGGCGCCGGTGAGCGGGGGCATGAGGACGACGCTCGCGCCGGCTGCCAGGGCGGTCGCCCGGGCGAGGAGCCTGCGTGCTGACGGACTGAGGGCCATCCGGCCACGGTAGGGAGGCTCAAGGGGGTTCGCAGCCCGGCATGGGCCGAGCGGAGCAGCGCCCCGGGCCGGGTGGGGCACCGTCATCGATCGTGCCGGTGTTCCCCGTGCGGCCGTCTCGCGGTCCTGCCGCGTTGTGCGTACGCCCTCGCGGCGGTCCTGCCGCGTCGCGGCGGCGCCGTCCGGGGCCTGACCGGCGCGGTGTGGACCGCCGGTGAGGGGGGCGGCCGCGTCGGCCTGACGAGCTCGACCCGGAGGTCGAGCCACGTGCTGGGCCTCCGGCACTCCGCCGACGAGGACGAGGAGGAGGACGACTACGACAGCCGGCCCATGGTGGACGGCCTCAGGATCGCCCGGCGTATCTCCACGGCCGAACCGCCGGTCGGCAGGGCGGCTGGAACGCGGGGTGCGMTGAACGGCGAGGTACGCACGGGCGCGGCGGTCACCTCCGCCGAGGGGCCCGCGCGTACGCCCGGCAGACCGGCGGACACAGCTCTTCCTCGCCGCGCCGTGTGACCGCTGTGCGTGGGCAGGCGTGCATCCCGGCCCACGGACCCCTACGCCCACGGACCTCGGACACGCGCTCACGCGCAGCGCTCACCTCGGGCATCAGCCGATCAGAGGAGCCGGGGTGTCCGGGGCCCTCCTACGGGGGTCGGGACGTGCGTGCCCGTGGACGTCCGCAGAAGGCGGCCTGGTACGGGTCCGCCCGTACGCCGCCGCGGCGGCGGTCCCTGGTGCAAGGAGAGGTTTCCGCCATGCGCGCAGTCCTCCGCACCCGTTCCGCCCTGTGGGCGGTGTCCCTGGCGATGTTCTGCATCCGGCTGGATTTCTTCGCGCTGAACCTGGCCGTGCCCAACAGGGCCGGGGTCCTGCGCGATCCTCGCCCAACCGGGCCAGGAGTTCGGCCGGGGCGCCGGCTGCGGGCGGGTGGGCGCGGCCGGGCCGGCCGGGCGTGTGCCGCCGGCCCGCGGGCGTGCGCTTCATGGTGGCGGGGGTTCCCGTGGCTTTTCCCAGCACGTGCCCCAGGGCGAGGACGTGACGGGCGCCTCCGCCCTTGGCCGTGGGGAAGTCGATCTCGTCCTGCCGGCCGCGGTCGCAGATCTGCTGCAGAGTGAGGGCGCTGAGGATGGCGTCGAGGAGCCATCGGGCAACCGGGTCCCCGGGGATCCCCCCGGGGGGCGGGGCGATCGACGGAGGCCGGCCGCGGGGCGTTCCGGTAGACGCCCAGGTTCGCAGCTGGTGGAGCCGGCGCCCCCGGCCCCGACGTCCTGCTCATCGCCTGCACGGACCCGCGTCTGCACGCGGCGTCCATCGTGGGCTCCCTCCCCGGCGAGGTCTTCGAACTCCGCACCCCGGATGGTTCCGTCCCCGACGGGAGGGACCCCTCGGACATGACCGCCTGCCTGTCCACGGCTGCTGCCACGACCTGGAGAGCGGCGAAACGCGCTGCCACAGGCCCGAGACCGGGACGTACCATCCCGTCCGACGGCCGGGCCGGAGCCACCTGGAATCCTCGAAGTCCGGTTGAACGCGCAGGCCGCGGGCAGAGTCCGGTGGGTGTTCGTCGATCGAGGGGTGGGGCTGTGTCCGACATGAGCGTGGCGACGTTGGCTCTGTACTACCGCGACGAGGGGCCCGTACTCGTGGCACTGGGCGGGACCTCGATCCCCGCGAGGCTCGACGTCGTCGATCCGTCCGGCCGGGTCGTGGCCGTGTACGAGGTGGACGCGCCGTCCCCCGCGTCCGACTCCGACTCCGACTCCGACTCCGAAGGCACCTTCGGCGCGGACGATGTGATCGAGGTGTCCGGAGGGGCCGACATCAGGTTCATCGCGCTGGAGCGCGACTGCGACGGACGGCACTTCGTCAGAGCGGCGGTCGGCGGTCGCGAGCGGCTGTTCTCGGCGACGGTGAACTCCGCCACCGGGAAGGTGCTCTACGACGCCGGGGGCCCACCGGCGGTCCGCCCCACCCCGGCGAGCGGCGTGGTGACCGTCCTGTGAGGCGGTGACACGGCAAAGAGCCCCGGCCTCTGTGAGGAGGCCGGGGCCTTGATCGAGCGCTGGGCAGGCCTTGCACCTGCATTCCCCCACGGGAAGTGGGGTGTCTTTCCTTGGACCACCAACGCGAGCCCCGCGACCGGGAGTCCCGGCTGCGAGCACAAGATCGAATATACCCTACGGGCCGGGTGGAGCGGGCGGTTCCTCCCCCGGGTAGGTGTCCGTGAGTTCGGCGCCGATCCGGGCCAGCCACTGCCGTACCTCGGGCGGCTCCAGGACCTCGACCCCCGCCCCCAGCCCGGCCAGGTGGCCCGCCAGGGCCTTGGCGGCCGGGCCGGCCACCCAGACCTCGGTCCAGCCGTCGGGCAGCGGCCCGCCGACGCGCACACGGCCACCGAGGAACCGTTGCAGCAGGGGCAGCGTGTCGGGGCGGACGCGGGCCCTGGCGGTCACCGCGTACATGCCGTCCTGGAAGGCCCCGGCCAGCGCCCGCCACGCCGTGCCGAGGTCGAAGCCGGGCGGCCGGACCACCGGTTCACCGGTCGGCTCGACGGAGGTGACCCGGCTGAGCCGAAAGGTGCGCAGGCCGCTCTCCGTACCGGCGACCAGGTAGTCCACCCCCGCCTTGGCCACGAGCCCGAGCGGGTCGACGGTACGTTCGCCGGCGGGTTTGCCGAGGCCCGCGTACCCGAGGCGGACCCGGATCCCGTCCACGACGGCGGCCTGGAGCGCGGAACGGTGGGCGGCATCGGCGGTGACGGCGTTGCGGGACCAGTCCGTGGCGTCGACGACCCCCGCGCGGGTCGCGGCCTCGGCCTGCGGCCTCAGGGTCGGCGGCAGGGCCCGGACCAGCTTGCGCAGGGCGGTGCGCAGTTCGGGGGTGGCCGACAGGGGGCCGGTGATCAGGAAGAGCGCCCGGATCTCCTCGGCCGTCAGCCCGGTGAGGTTGGTACGGGCGCCGCCGACGAGGGACCAGCCGCCGCCGCGGCCGCGTTGCGAGTAGACGGGGATGCCGGACGTGGCCAGGGCCTCCAGGTCGCGGCGCGCGGTGCGCTGGGACACCTCCAGTTCGGCGGCCACTTCGGGGACGGTGACGCGGCCGCGCTCCTGGAGGAAGAGCAGGGTCGCCACCAGCCGGTCGGCTCTCATGCGTTCTTTCCTCCTGCGTGGTCGGGCTCGTCGTCGCCTTCGCATTTTCCACGGAAAACTGGCCGGAGGATGGCCACTTTTGCTTCCAGGATGGACGTATGAACAACACCGAGCAGCTCATCGAGACCCCGTCCGACTCCACCGGTACCGCCGCAGCCCCCTCCGAGCCCGCCTCCGCCGCCTCCCCTTCTTCCTTCGATCCGCGGGCCGACCTCGCCGCGGCCGTCGAGCTGGCGGGCCGTACGCTGGCCGCCGTCCGGCCCGGGCAGTACGACGACCCGACACCTTGCGAGGAGTTCGACGTGCGGCGGCTGTCCAGCCACCTCGTCGCCGTCGTCCGCCGGATCTCGGTGATCGGGCGCGGCGAGGACCCGTTCGGCGTGCCGTCCTTCGCCGACGAGATCCCCGACGGCGGATGGGCGGCGGCCTGGGAGCCGGGTGCCCGCGAGGTCGCGGAGGTGTGGGCGGATCCGGGCGTCCTGGGGCGGCAGCTGCGCCTGCCGATGGGCGTCCTGCCGGGTGCGGCCGCCGCGGCCGTCTACGCCCACGAGCTCACGGTGCACACCTGGGACCTGGCCAGGGCGACCGGACAGGAACCGGAGTGGGACCAGGGCCTGATCGAGCGGGTGATCGACGTCGTACGTCGCGCACTGCCGGCCGAGACCCGTGGCGGGCGGATCCCCTTCGGCGAGGTGGTCGCCGTGGACGCCGGGGCCCCGGCCATCGACCGGCTGGTGGCCTGGGCCGGACGCCGCCCCTGAGGGGCCTCGGGGCGGCGGACGACGTGCGGGCCGTCGTAGGCAGGTGACGGCCCGGCCGCCGGGCGCCCGCGGACCGGCGTCAGTACACGAGGAGGCGGTCGCAGGTGATGGTGCCGCTGGGGAGCGAGGCGTCGCTGTTGAGGACGTAGAAGGCGCCGTCGAAGGCGGTCGGGGTCATCCTCGGCACGACGATCAGCGTCTGGCCCGCCATCTGGAGTCCGAATGGTCGCACCACGTTCGTGTTCAGCAGGGCGAACAGGTTCGTCGTCAACGCAGGGAGCCGCAGGAGCCGGTAGGTACGGTCCCCGCCCGTTCCCGTCACCGGCGCCTGGTACTGGGTGTCCCCCCACTGCGACGGGTGCGTCGCGACCCGTCCCGCAGCGTCCAGGGCCTGCAGCCGCAGCTGCGTGCTGTCCCGGACCCCGGCCATGTGGATGTGCAGCTGGTTGAGCTGCCGGGCGGACTGCGAGTTGATCCCCAGCCCGATGTAGCGGTACTGCACGGGAACGTCACCGCCCCCGCGGGCGTTCTCCCAGGCCTCGTGCCAGTAGTTCGCGACGTTGGGGTTCAGCAGGAACGGGCACTCGATGCCCGTGATCCGGCAGGCCGGGACGGTCAGGTAGTTGTGCGTCGACGCGGGCTCGCCGTGCAGCACCACGTAGTGGGGGGCGGTCTTGAGGCAGTCCGCCTTGTGCCCGCTGGGCGGGACGATCCCCTGCGTGCAGTACTGCACGTCCTGCCACAGCGGGTCGGTGTCCGCGGGACTGCCGCAGAGGAGCTGCATCTGGGCCGGCGGGCACGGGCTCGGGCCGCCGGGAAGTGGTGGTTCCGTCGGGCAGGGACAGCCCGGCGTACCGCCGGGGCCGGGCGGCGGACACGCCGCAGCGGACGCGCCGCCGGCCGCCCCGGCCAGCAGGGCGCCCGCACCCAGGGCACCGGAAAGCGCCACGAACTGACGCCGGGGCATGGCGTTCGGCGTGCCGGTCGCATTCATGCAAGGACTCCGATGGTCGACGAACGCTGCTTCGGCCGACCAACCTAGGCGCCGGAACCCCCGCCTCCCGGGAGGAGGCGGGGGGAGCGCCCAGGATTGCGCCGGAAGGCCGAACGGCACCGGCCTCCGGTACCCGTGCGGTCGCCGAGCAGCCCCGCCGGCCCTGCGCCGCTGAACCCCGCCCCGCGCGGATCCCGTACGCGCCCACCGGATCCGTGCGCCGGCCGAGCCGCCACCGAGCAGGCGCCGCCGGGGTGTTGCGCCGACGGGGCCGGGGCCCCGTACGACGGGCTCGCCCCCGGTGCCGGAGTTGCCTTCGAGTCCACTCGATGGTGTTGGCTGGTGGGGAAACACCGCGACGTGCTGACCATACGGATGACGAGTTTCCTCGAGGAGCACACCATGACGCAGAAGATCTGGTTCATCACCGGTGCCTCACGCGGCTTCGGCAGGGAGTGGGCCATCGCCGCCCTCGAACGCGGCGATTCGGTGGCCGCGACCGCGCGCGACCTCTCCACGCTGGGCGACCTTCGCGAAAAGTACGGGGAGCGACTGCTGCCCCTGCGCCTCGACGTGACGGACCGTGACGCGGACTTCGCCGCCGTGCGGCAGGCGCACGAGCGGTTCGGGCGCCTCGACGTGGTGGTCAACAACGCCGGTTACGGCCACTTCGGCATGATCGAGGAACTCACCGAGGCCGAGGCGCGCGCGCAACTGGAGACCAACCTGTTCGGTGCCCTGTGGGTCACGCAGGCGGCGCTGCCGTTCCTGCGCGAGCAGGGCAGCGGCCACATCCTCCAGGTCTCCTCCATCGGGGGCATCAGCGCCTTCCCGCTGGTCGGGATCTACCACGCGTCGAAGTGGGCACTCGAAGGCATGAGCCAGGCACTGGCCCAGGAGGTGGCGCCGTTCGGCATCAAGGTCACGCTGATCGAGCCCGGCGGGTTCGCCACCGACTGGGCGGGTTCCTCGTCCAGCACGTCCGAGCCGCTGCCCGCGTACGCCGGCCTCCACCAGGAGGTGCAGGAGCAGCGCCGCAAGCGCGTCGGTACGCCGGGCGATCCGACCGCGTCCGCCGCGGCCGTGCTGAAGATCGTCGATGCCGACGAGCCGCCGCTGCGCTGCTTCTTCGGTTCGGCGCCGCTCGGCATCGCCAAGGCCGACTACGAGCAGCGTCTCGCGGTGTGGGAGAAGTGGCAGCCCGTGGCCGACCTGGCGCAGGGCTGAGCCGAGGGCGCTGTGCCGGGGGCGCGAGACCCGGAGCACGGAGCGGGCGGCCGAGGGCGAAAGCCCGTGCAACGATCTCCGGGGCGGAGGCCGGTGGCAATGGTCTCCGCCCGGTCGGGATCACTTCCGGACCGGGTGCCCGGGGAGCAACAGGGGCTGGTTCAGATCGACGTCTTCCGCGACGCCGGCTCGGTGGACCTGGTGGGCGGCTTCGCCTCCCACTTCCCCATCACCGTCATCGCCGACATGTTCGGACCGGACCGCTCCGGCCAGGAACGCATCAGCGGCTGGTACCGGGCCTCGGTGACGACCTGCTCTCGGCGCTCTGCACCGCCGAGGTCGACGAGGTGCGCACGAGCGACGGGGACATCAAGGCGTTCTGCAGCCTGATGCTGACGGCGGGCGCCGAGACCACCGACAAGGCCATCGCAGGACTCTTCTCGAACCTGCTCGCCGATCCGCGGCAGCTCTCGGCCGTCCGGCAGGACCGGACGCTGATCGACCGGGCCTTCGCGGAGACGCTGCGCCACAGCCCGCCCCGCACACATGATCATGCGTCAGGCCGCCGTCGACGTCACGCTGAGCGGTGGCACCATCCCGGCCGGTGCCACCGTCACCTGCCTGATCGGCGCGGCCAACCGCGACCCCGGGCGCTACAAGGATCCGGACTGCTTCGACGTCTTCCGGGACGACCTGACGGCGACCACAGCCTTCCCCGCGGCCGCGGACCATCTGGCGTTCGCGCTCGGACGGCACTTCTGCGGCGGCGCCCTGCTGGCCAGGGCCGAGGTCGAGATCGCCACGAACCAGCTCCTGGACGCCATGGCGGACCTGCGGCCGGCCTGCGGCTACGACCCGGCCGAACAGGGCGTCTTCACCCGCGGCCCGAGGTCCCTCCTCGTGGACCTCACCCCGCCCACGGCCTGAGCGGCGGCGTTGCCCCCTCCCGGGGCCGCCGCTCGTCCCCCGGTTGAGCACCCTTCGGCGGGGTAGCGAATCGGCATGGCACTCGAGAACTCTTCCGCACCCGCGACCGCGTACGTACAGCCCGAGATCGATGTCCCTTCGCTGACGGCCGTCCTCGACGGGGAGTACGCCGGGATCCGCGACCTGGTCCGCGGCAACCTGACGACGTACTCCTCCATCCTCGACGAAGCCGACGAACTCGGCATCGACGCGTATCGCGAGCGGGTGCGGGAGATCGTCGTCAAGATGGCCGCGACCGGCCAGACCGGCATGGGCTTCCCCGCCGAGTACGGCGGGGGCGGGGACGTCGGGGCATCGATCGCCGCGTTCGAGACCCTGGCCTTCGGCGATCTCTCCGTCCTGGTGAAGGTGGGCGTCCAATTCGGCCTCTTCGGCGGCGCGATCCTGCACCTGGGGACCCGGCGCCACCACGAGGCCCACCTCCCGGACCTGATCACCGGCGAGCTCATGGGCTGCTTCGCGATGACCGAGACCGGCCACGGCTCCAACGTCCAGGCGCTCGGCACGGTCGCGACGTACGACAGCGCGACCGGGGAGTTCGTCATCACCACCCCCGACGACGACGCCCGCAAGGACTACATCGGCAACGCGGCCCGCCATGCCGAACTGGCGGTCGTCTTCGCCCAGCTGGAGGTGGACGGCAGGTCCCAGGGCGTGCACGCCTTCGTCGTACCGCTGCGGACCGGTGGCAGGACGGCGCCCGGCGTCCGGATCGAGGACGACGGCCGCAAGATGGGGCTCAACGGCGTGGACAACGGCCGCATCTGGTTCGACGGCGTACGGGTACCGCGCGAGGCGCTGCTCAACAGGTTCGCCGACGTCACGCCGGAGGGCGGCTACGAGAGCGCGATCGACGATCCCAACCGGCGCTTCTTCACCATGCTCGGCACCCTGGTGCAGGGCCGGGTCAGTGTCGCCGGTGCCGGGACCAGCGTCGCCAAAGTGGCGCTGACGGTCGCCACGAAGTACGCGGCGCGGCGCCGGCAGTTCGGGGTGGGTCAGGGCTCCGAGGAGCAGGTTCTCCTCGACTACGGGCTGCACCAGCGCCGCTTGCTGCCGCTGATCGCCCGGACCTACGCCCTGCACGCGGCGCAGGACATCGTGCGCACCCAGCTGCACGAGGTCTTCTCCGGCATCGAGGACGACGCGCGGGCGCGACGCCGGCTGGAGGCACGGGCGGCGGGCATGAAGGCACTCAGTACCTGGCACGCCACCCGCGTCGTCCAGGAGTGCCGCGAGGCGTGCGGCGGCGCCGGCTATCTCGCCGTGAACCGGTTCGCCGCACTGAAGGGCGACAGCGACGTCTTCACCACCTTCGAAGGCGACAACCACGTCCTGCTGCAACTCGTGGCCAAGGGGCTGCTCACCGATCACGCGGGCGAGTTCGAGGGGCTCGACCAGCTCGGCATGGTCCGCTACGTCACCGGCCTCGCCGTCGAAACGGTCATCGAGCGGACCTCTGCGCACAAACTGCTCGAACGGGTACGCGATCTGCTGCCCGGCGGCGACGACTGGGACCGAGAAGCCGGCCTGCTCGACCCGGAGTACCAGTTGGCGATGTTCCGCTTCCGTGAGGAGCACCTGCTCGCCGGGCTGGCCCGGCGGATCAAGCGCGGAATCGACCAGGAGCGCGCGGCGGGCGCCGTGTTCTCGCAGGTCCAGGACCACGTCATCGCACTCGCCCGCGCGCATGTCGAGCGGCTGGTCGCGGAGGCCTTCGTGGACCAGGTGCGCGCCCTGCCCGAGGGGGGCGGGAAAGCCGCCCTGGGCCTGCTGTGCGACCTGTTCGCCCTGTCGGCGATCGAGGCTGACCGGGCTTGGTTCATGGAGCACGGGCGGCTGACCGTCCAGCGTTCCAAGGCGATCAGCCGCGAGGTGAACGACCTCTGCCGCAAGGTGCGTCCGCTCGCCGTCGACCTCGTCGACGCCTGGGGCATTCCGTCCGCCGTACTCCGGGCGCCGGACCTCGTGGGCTGACCGGCCCCCCCACTCTGGCTCCGGACCTGCCCGGGTTCCGGGCGGCTGGGCGGCCCGGCCGCCACCGAGACCAGCTGGTCTTCACGCTCTCCCCGCTCGTGGTCGCCCGGCTGCGGCGGGCAGGCCTGTGGCCTCGGCCGCCACGGGCGGGGCCGTACGGGTCGACGGCGGCTACGTCGACTCGGTCCTGCCCTGAGCGGGATCGGAACGGGGATCGGGGCGGGGACCGGTCAGGCCGTGCAGCCAGGCCTCTGCCGCGCGCGGGCTGCACGGGCGGACGACGCGTACCGGGGCGAACCGCGGGTCGGTGGCGCGCCGGCCGATCTCGGCCCGTCGCTCGGCGTGCCGGGACCAGGACCACCACACCGGACGGGCCGCGCAGCCACTCGCGCCACCGCTCGCGGTTCCCTCCGAACAGGCGCTCCCGGAGCAGGCTCCGGCGCAGTGAGCGCCGCAGGACCCGCAGCATCACCACGGGCCGCGGGAAGTGGAGCCACACCACGGCGTCGGCCCGCTCCCACTACGCCGCGGCGTCCTCTGCAACATCCTGACCACCCGCAACACCGCGGCCCCTTCCGATGAGGGAGCCTGCGGCCCCGACCCGTGCAGCCGGAGCCCGTTGAGGGGGTGCAACGTCGGGGCTGGCGTGGCTACGGCCCATCCGTGAGGGACGGTTCGGTCGGCCGTCGTCCGGACGGTCCATTGCGGTGGGCACCCTGTCGGAGCAGAGCCGGTGGGCCTCGCGTCCCGCGAGCCTCTTCACGAGCGGCGCTTCGGCGCAGAGCGGGCCGAACGCAGCGGGGCACGCGAGGCTGCGTCACTCGACCCGTGGGGCGCCCACATCGGCGCGGCTCACGACGGATTGCCGCAGGGCTACCCGTGCAGAACCCACCACCCAAGCGGAGTAATACATTCCGTAACGGCTGTTCGCCGGCTTTCTTCGTGCATCCGTATCAAATCCGCACGCATGTTCATGCCGTTGACCATGGCCGGGCCCGGCATCTTCGGGAAGGCGGGGCGGCCGATCAGGTGCACCGTGCCGATGCACCTCCCGGAACGAGGAGGGACGTGGCCGCCGCGAAAGCAAGTCGAGGCGATCTTCCGCGGTTTCGCAGGGGGGCAGCCCCACTCCGGTTCCCCCAGCCCCGGCCCCGTGGTGGGGTTCTTCCTCCCTCAAGCCCTCAGCGGCCCTGTGACGCGACTTCGTGATGTGCCGAACGCCTCCTCGGCGCTCACGAGGAACACGTCCGGGCGCGGTGCGCCCACTGCACCTCCCGAGCCGCGGGGCTGCCCGTCCCGGTGGCGGCAGTTGGGCGATGTGGGGATGCACCTGGTCCAGGACGTGACGGAGCGCGGGCCCGACCCCGGCCCTGCGGCTGGGTTCGTTGCTGATCAGCAGGCCGCGGGGGCCGCCGCGGTGCCTGCCCCCTCGACCAGCAGCGCGTGTTCGTGGCAGTTTGGGCACTCCTGCACGGTGCCGTGCAGTCCGAACCCGGCCCGTGTGGATGTACCAGAGCGGGGTCGCTCCGGCGGACCAGCATCTCCCGAGGCGCTGCCCTTGAGGACGCGGTCGACGCGGACACGGTAGGCGTCGCAGGCCAGACCCTCCACGGTCCGGCGGCCGAGGTCTTCCACGACCGCCCCGGTGAACACGGCCGTGGCTCCAGGGGCCGCGAAGGCCGGATCGGTGGTGTCGAAGTCCACCGGAACGACCGGCTCCAGGTCTTCACCCACCCCGGCCCGTGCCATCAGCGCGGCGAGCATCCGCTGCCAGGTGCCGTCGAGGGCCCATCTCCGCAAGCGGCTGCAGACGTCCTGCCGGTTGCCGTGCCTCCGCACGTGCCGGCTCGGGCGGCGGCCATCCGCCCAGCTCCGGGCCCGACGGCGGTGCCCCAGGCCGCTGTCGGCGCGGTGCGGCCGGCCACTCGGCCCGCCCATGACCTGTCTCCACGTCCAGGCTCCCCCACGCGCCGGACGCGCCCTGCACCTCCCCGGTACGCGGCCCGAACACACCAGCCCGCCCGGGTACGCGATGATGGCCCGAAGTGGTCTGGCGTTCCCCTGTCGGCCGTCCACCGGAAGTGGAGTACGGGGATTCATGCTCGGGCAGTGGACCCGGGACGGGAAAGGGCAGGCAGCGGGATGAGCACGACTGATGACCAGGTGTACTGCGGCGACGAGGGCCACGTGGTCCGGCCCGCCCCGGGCCGGGTGTACGTGAGGCTGGCGGGTGGCCCCCTGGACGGTCAGCTCCTCGACGTGACCAGCCTGTCCCTGCGGGAGTGGGCGGAGGGCGTACTCCTGATCACCGACCGCGGGCTGTACGGGCCCGGCGGCCGATCCCTGTACAGCCCTTCCGAAGCCGACCCGGACGGCCCCTTCCRTTGGGAGGGCGACACTCCCTGAACCGGCACGGCCAGGTCCGGAGTGCACCGCGGACCCGCCGGGGCCGGCCCCGGGTCCAGCCTCCAAGTACGAGGCACGGCCCTGGGGCGGGTCCCGGTCGGGCCCCCCGGACACGGTCGCGCACCGGGCTCACCGGGCCCGTACATGGATCTAGATGCGCGAGTTGCGCAGCGACTGCCACACAGCACCGGCCAGCGCCCGCGTCGCCCGCGGGACCGACAGGTGCTCGTGCTCGCGGTACAGGGCCCAGTTGTACTGGGCATCAGCCTCGTTCCCAGGACATTGCGGTCGTACATGGCAGTGAGCGCACCGATGTGGTCGCGGACCAGCACCGCCCGGGAGTCCACGTGCTCCCGCGCACGGACCACCCGCCCGTTCGGGACCCAGTCGGTGCTCTCGCCGTCGTAGTCGGCGTCCATCTTGAAGTACGAGGTGAACGTCAAAGGGCGCGGTGGCCCGCGCAGCGAAGGCGAGCTGCTTCTCGGTCTTCTCCGGAAGCCACATGTCGTCGCTGTCGAGGAAGGCGATGTAGTCCCCGCGGGCCCGCTGGATCGCGCGGTTGCGGGCCCTGCCCGCACCGCCCTGCTCGGGTGCCGATTCCGGCAGGACGCGCTCGTCCTGCTCGGCGAACTCGCGGAGCAGGTCCGTGGAGCCATCGGAGGACTGGTCGTCAGTAGCCAGCAGCTCCAGGTCGGGGTGGGTCTGCGTGAGCACCGACCGGACGGCAGCGCCGAGGGTGGCCGCGGCATCCGCCGGGGCGGACGCCCTCTCGCGGCCGGCCTCAGCCTGACCGATCCGGCGAACCCATGCGGTCACAGCACCCTAGACGCCGTACCCACTGAGATATCGGCCTCTTGTCGGTATGTACTTCCAGCAGTCGTACGCGTTTGCCGGCTGGTCGCGGGCGATCGCCTGAAAGGTGATTTCGCCCGTGTCGCGGCGTAGGACGCCATCACCCTGCAAGCCCGCGCGGCGTTGCAGCTCCCTGACGGCGTTGTCGGTCCGGGGGCCGCAGATTCCACTCGTGGCCACAACGTCACTTGCAGTGCCGAGGCCGACCTGGCGCATGCCGTACTGAACGCAGTACACCGCCTTACCGTGCATGCCGGAGTGGACATAGGAGGCGTCGTATGAGGCGTGGGCGTTGCCCCCGGCCATGCGTACCGTTGCCCCCCAGGCCCAAAGCTCCCGCTGCACGGGCGATGCGTGGTGCAACTACCGAACGAATCCTCACGAAGATCCCTCTCGTGGTGCGGACTCCAGCCCTCCAGAAAGGCGCCGGAGCAAGTTGATGATCACGCTGGTGCCGCATCAGGCAACGCCCGCCCTGCGCCGCTGCCTGCGCCGGCACAATGCCAACGCCCGCCAGGGCGGGCGCCCTCTCCCAGCCTCATCCTGACCAACCCGGCAGACCTATCCGGTCACAGCACCAGCCAGTGCGCCCCCAAGGTCGGCAAGCTCCTGAGGGTCGATGAGCACGGCCGTCGGCCGGCCCACGGCGGTGCTCGGGCGCCTCCCTAAGTCAGCCGCCTGGACTGGTCGGGGAGAGGTTGCGGGCGGCGCTGGAGGATCTGGCCGAGGTGGACGGGAACTGGCTCCTTGCACTGATCGAGCCCGAACGGGGCAAGCGTTACGGACGCAGGGCTCCCTCGGCGGCGTGCGGGATGTCCCCTGCGGGGTCATGATGAGACAGCCCGGCCGCCGCAGGAGCGCCGGGCGGGAAGGGGCAGGCAATGGAGCTGTTCCCGCCGGCGCCGCTGCCGGAGTGGCGGGACACGAAGGAGACGCTGCACCGCTTCGCGCAGATTGTCGGCAAGATCCGCTTGGCCGCAAGCTCCCGGCGCAACCACTGGTGGAATGTCCCGTTCCATGTCACTGGGCGCGGCATCACCACCCGTCCGATGGGTCAGGTCGACGGGAATCCGATCTTCACGGTCGACTTCGACTTCGTCGACCACCGGCTCGCCGTCATGACGCTGGACGGCGAAGAGCGGTCCTTTCCGCTTCAGGGCCAGTCCGTCGCGTCCTTCTACGACCAGACCCTGGCCGCTCTGGCCGCGCTGGGCGTCCGGGTGGACATCGCTATTCCCAGGCCCTTCGACCTATCCGACGCCGACCGGCCGTTCGCCGAGGACACCGAGCACGCGTCCTACGACCCGGTGGCCGCAAACCGCTACTGGCGGGTGCTGAGCCAGGTGGCGTCCGTGCTGGAGGAGTTCGCGGCGGGCTTCTCGGGAAAGGCCAGCCCGGTGCACCACTTCTGGCACACCTTCGACATCGCCCACAGCCGGTTCTCCGGGCGCCGGGTCGACCAGCCCAGGCAGGCCGACCCCGTCACCCGGGAGGCGTACTCCTCGGAAGTGATCAGCTTCGGCTTCTGGTTCGGCGACGACACCTTTGCCGAGCCCGCGTTCTACTCGTACACCGCCCCCGAGCCCGCCGGCCTGGCCGAAGCGCCGCTCAGCCCGGCATCCGCGCAGTGGGTCGCGCGCGGCGACAGCCACCTGGCCGTACTGCGCTACGACGCGGCCCGCGCCGAGGCCGATCCACGTGCCGCCGTGCTCTCCTTCTACGAAAGCGCCTACCAGGCCGGGGCCGGACGCGCCGGATGGGACATCGCGGCGCTTGCGTGCCCCAGCGGAATCACGGACCCGGTCCGTCGCTTCTGACGAATTCGGTCAGCGGTGCAGCGCGGTGCAGTGGTCAGGCTTCGGTATCGGTGCGCGCCAGGATGCCCTTAGACATCGCTTCTTTTGGCGTGACCGTTCGTTGAACCGCCACGGTGCAGCGCCGGCGCGCGGTGGTGAGGACGCCCAGTGCGGTGGCGGCACCGCGGCAAGGGAACCCTTCACCACCGAACTGGCAGAGGGCTGGCGCGAGGTACGGCGGCACCGCTGGTACTGGACGAACCTCATCGGGCACGCCCTGTGGAACCTGGGCCGCTGCGTCTTCTTCACGGTCGGCGCCCTCGTGGTCGTCCGCTCACTCGGCGGGGAGTGCGCCTGGGGCATGATCGCCCAGGCCGGGGCGGTGGGGGCTCTGACAGGAGCCCTGGTCGCGCTGCGGATCAGAACCTCCCGTCCGCTGGTCGTGGCCAACATGTGCATGGCGCTCGGGTGCCTGGCCCTGGCCCTCATCGCGCTCCACGCGCACCCCGTCGTGATAGCCGTGGCGACAGCCCTGATGAACAGCGCCCTCGGGCTGAGCTCGACCCTGTGGGACGTCACCGTGCAGCGGCGCATCCCTCCGGAGTTGATCTCCCGGGTCGACTCCCTCGGCCGGCTGCTGTCCACCGCCATGAATCCGGCGGGCATGGCCCTGGCCGGAGCCGTCGCCGCAGCCGTCGGCCCCGGCACGACGCTCGGTGTCGCCGCCTTCCTGGTCGCGGGTTCCTCCCTGGGCCTGCTCGCCGTCCGCAGCGTCCGGGCACCGGAGCCGGCCGCCGCGCCGTCCGGGGCCTGAAGCGCCACGCGGCGACGGCGAACCCGGCGGGGCCCGACTTGGACCGTGTCCTATCGCGGCGATCATCTACGTTCTGGTCGGCGGGCGTGCCTGGCCGGCTCTGCCGCCGTGCTTCGGGATATCGAAGTCGACGGCCCACCGCCGCTTCCTGATCTGGTCGCGGGCCGGAGTGCGGGGCCGGCTCCATGAGGAGATCCTTCACCGGCTTGGCGACGCTGGCCTCCTCGACCTCTCCCGGGCCGTCCTTGACTCCGCCCAGATCCGGGCCAGATAGGGGGCGAACTCACAGGTCCGAGTCCCGTGGACCGGGGCAAACCGGGCTCCAACATGCACGTCCTGTCGGACGCGGCAGGACTGCCCCTCCTCGTCGGCCTTTCGGCCGCCAACACCCACGACAGCCTCGCGCCGAAGCCCATGGTGCTCGGTCAGCACACGGGACACGCCCCCGACCGCGGCCGCCACTTCAAGCCCCAGCGTCTGCGCCGACAAGGCTTACGGCGTTCCCCGCCTGCGGAAATGGCTTCGCGGCAAGCGGATCGGCGTCCGGATCGCCCGCAAGTGCTGCAAACGCCTCGTCCGCCTCACCCCATAGGACACGGCCTGAACCACACGCGGCGGTGTTCATTCCTACGCAGTAGTTGTCCGAGTCGGCCGGCTCCGACAGGGGTCGCCCGCCCGGTCAGTTCATCTGGCGGCGGACCAGTTCACGGAAGGGGCCCGCCGGGTCCGCGAGGAGTTCGGCCGGTGGGCCCTGCTGGGCGATGCGGCCGGATGACATGACGATCACCCGGTCCGCGTCCATGACCGTGGAGAGCCGGTGGGCTATGACCACGCGGGTGCAGCGGAGCGCGCGGGTGGAGTCGGTCACCACGCGTTGGGCCTCGTTGTCCAGCGCACTGGTGGCTTCGTCCAGGAAGATGACGCGCGGCTTGCGTATGAGGGCCTGGGCGATCATCAGGCGCTGGCGCTGGCCGCCCGAGACGGTGCCGCCGCCGTCGGAGAGCATGGTGTGCATGCCCATCGGCATGGCCTTGATGTCCGCCGCCAGGCCCGCCATCCCGGCGGCCTCCCACGCTTCGTCCAGCGAGTACGTCTCGGCGCCGCTGATGCAGTCGAGGATCGAGCCGGAAAAGGGCTGGGCGTGCTGCAGGACGACCCCGCACTGGCGGCGGACGGCAGCCTGGTCGAGGGCCGCCAGGTCCTGGCCGTCGTACAGGACGCTGCCGGCGGCCGGCCGGTCGAAGCCGATGAGCAGGCGCAGCAGGGTGGATTTGCCACAGCCGCTGGCTCCGACGATCGCGACGAACTCACCCTGCCGAATGTGCAGCGACACGTCGTCGAGGACCAGGGGGCCGTCGGCGGTGTAGCGGTAGGAGAGGTTCTTCGCCTCGATGGCGCCGCTCAGCTCACCGGGCATGGTGGAAGATCCGCAGACCTCGGGGGGCTCGGCGAGGAGCGGCCTGATCTGTTCGAACATCGGTTGTACGGCGGCGGCAGAGAGGAGCGCGCCGGTCAGCTGGGTGACCGAGGACAGCATCATCGTCACGGCGGTGCTGAAGGTGAGGAAATCACTGGCGGACATGCTGCCCCGTGCCGGCCCGGCCAGCAGCATGAACATCACGAGGGTGCACAGCGGCAGACAGACCGCGTTGAGCACGGTGACGGCGTTCTTGATCCGGCCGATGCGCTGCTGGAGCTCGCGGGTGCGCGCGAACTCCTTCGCCCAGGCGGCGTAGGCGAAGCTCTCGGCCATCGCCACGCGTAGCTTGGGCAGCCCGCGCAGGGTCTGGAACGCCTGGTTGTCGAGCCTGTGACCGAGCTCGATCAGCTGTCGCTGGTAGCGCAGCTGCCACAACCCCAGGCCCAGGAACACGGCCGCGATGACGAGCAGCATGGCGATCGCCGCCAGCGCCAGCGGCACGCTGAAGGCGAGGAGCAGTACGAGGTTCATCGCGGCGACGGCACCGGCCTGGACGCACACCGAGCCGATGCCGGACAGGGCGCTGCGGATGGCGCCGATGCCCAGGGCGGCGCCGGCCAGTTCGCCGGTGGAGCGGCCGGCGAAGAAGCTCACCGGCAGCCGCAGCAGGCGGTCCCATACGGCGGGCTGCAGGCTGGCCTCGATACGGCCCTCCATACGCAGGACGGAGACGTTCTGCAGCAGGATGAACGCGGCCGAGACGAGGCTGGTCGCGATGAGCGCCAGCGCGGTCTGCACGATGAGGTCGTCCTCGGCGCGGGGTACGTACTCGCCGAGCACCTTTCCGGTGGCGAGGGGTACGAGGGCTCCCAGGCCGACCGCGACCAGCCCGCCCAGGAGCAGCCCGCGCAGCTCCCTGCCGGTGCCGCGCAGGCTGAAGCGCAGCAGCCGCGGCAGGCTCGGTTTCCCCTCGGGCAGCGGACGGTAGAACATGACGGCGCGTGCTTCGAAGGCGGACGCGGTGTCCTTGTCCACGCGCTCCCGCGTTCCGCGGGCCGGGTCGACGGCCTCGTAGCCGCCGCGCCGCCACAGCAGGGCCACCGGGGTCCCGTCCGCCTCACGCCGGCCGACCAGGGGCCCGCTGTCCTCCCGCCACCACCGGCCGCCCAGCCGGACCGTACGGGTACGGATCCGCGAGGCGAGCGCGAGGTGCTCGACGGGATCGGCATGTCCCGAACCGGAGGCGGCGGAGCCCGTCGCACGCCCCTCGGACAGTGCGATGCCGGCCGCGGCGGCGACCAGGCGGCACACGGCGAACGTCGCGTCGTCGCTCGCGCCGCGCCGCGGACCCCGGCCCGAGCGGCCGATGGACGCCAGCAGCGTGCGGTCGGCGCGGGTACGGGCGGCCTCGCCGGCCCGGATCCCGGCTGCCGCGCGGTCCTCGTGGGCGCGTTCGAGCTGCTCGATCCAGTCCCCGAGGGCGTCCAGCAGCCGGTGCTGCTGCTCGACCATGCCCTGCCACAGCGTCGCATCGAGGAGGAGGACGCCGGTGGCGTCGTATCCCTCGTACGCGGCGCCGTACCCCACGCTGCCCGGGCTGACCGGGATCCACAGGACGTCGTCGTCGGTCCCGCCCCGGGAGGTGCCGGCCCGGTTTTCCAGGGGTGCCTGGTAGAGCACCCGCAGGCCCCGGCCGACGCCGAGCGCGAAGGCGTACTCAAGGGGGCTCGCCGGCGCGGCGTCGTAGGGTGCGCCGTACTGGCCCTGGTCGTACGACCACGGGTCGGCGTACGGCGTGCTCCGCAGCTCGTGGAGCTCGATGCGGTGCAGCCGACAGCCGTGCAGGGGGCGGCCCACCAGCGTGTGCCCGAGGCCGTCGGGCGGGCCCAGCAGAAGGGTGCCCGCCTCCAGCCGGCCCAGGAAGTGCCAGTGTCCGGCCTGCGCGGCGTCGACGGCGAACAGGTCCAGGTCCCCCTCGACGACGAGCCACAGGACGAGCGGCCCCTCCAGGGACAGACTGCGCACACCCGCGCAGTCGACGGCCGCGCCGAGTCCGCCCAGGGCCGCCACGACCGGGTCCGGGGCGACGACGGGCACCGGTTGGGCGTGGGCCGGGTACGGGTATGCCACCTCAGTGCTCCTTGACCAGTTCGGCGTACGGGCCGCGCGCGGCCAGCAGCTGTTCGTGCCGCCCGCGTTCGACGACCCTCCCCCGGTCGAGGACGAGGATCTCGTCGCTGTCGCGCACCGTGCTCAGCCGGTGGGCGATGACCACGCACGCGCAGCCGCGTCGCCGCAGGTTGTCCATGACGGTCTGCTCGGTCGCCGCGTCCAGGGCGCTGGTCACCTCGTCCAGGACCATGACGCTGGGGCGGCGCACCAGGGCCCGGGCGATCTCCAGTCGCTGGCGCTGGCCGCCGGAGAAGTTCCGGCCGTCCTGCTCCACCCGGCTGTGGATGCCGCCGGGGCGCCGCGCGACGACGTCGTACACGGCCGCGTCCTCCAGAGCGGCGATCACGGCCTCGTCCGGGATGGAGGGGTCCCAGAGGGCGACGTTGTCGCGGACCGTGCCCTCGAAGAGGAAGACGTCCTGGTCGACGAAGGAGACCGACGCCGCAAGCGCGCCGCGCGGGATGTCCGCCAGGCGCATGCCGTCGATGCGGATCGTGCCCTCCCAAGGGGTGTACAGGCCGGATATCAGCCGGGAGACGGTGGACTTGCCGCTGCCGGAGCCGCCGACGAGCGCGACCTGCCGGCCGGGGCCGACCGAGAGGGAGAACCCCTTCAGGAGCGGGGCGTCCAGCGGGCTGTATCCGAAGGTGATGCCCTCCAGCTCCACACGGCCGTGGAGGCGGCGCGTCGCGGCGGGGGGCTCACGTCGGGTGTAGAGCGGGTCTACGGGGAAGTTCTCGACGTCCTTGAGGCGGGCGAGGTCGGCCGCGAAGTCCTGGATCCGTCCGGCCACGCCGTTCAGCCGGGTGATCGGCGCGGTGAAACTCGTGACGAGTGCCTGGAAGGCGACGAGCAGGCCGACCGAGAGGTGTCCCTCCACCGCCCGCAGACCGCCGATCATCAGGATCAGCGCGCTGTTGAGCGCCGCCAGCGTGGGCGCGACGACCGCCAGCCACGCGCTGGGCATGCCGAGGCGCTGCTGCACGTCGAGGGTGACGGCGTGCCGGCCGGCCCAGCGGCGGAAGAAGCCGTCCTCGCCGCCGGTGGCCTTCATCGTCTCGATGAGCTGGAGACCGCTGTAGGAGGTGTTGGTGAGCCGGGCGTTCTCGGCGCGCAGCTTCTGGGTGCCGGTGGCCCGTACGCGGATCACTATGCGCATGGCCACGAGATTGAGCAGTGCGACGCCGATGCCGACGACGGTGAGCTGCGGATCGTAAGTCCACAGCAGCACCGCGTAGAGGACGACGACCACCGCGTCCACACCTGCGGCGGCGAGGTCCCTGGCCAGGGTCTCGGCGACCGCGTCGTTGGACTGAAGGCGCCGGACCAGGTCTGCCGGGCCGCGCTGGGAGAAGAAGGCGACCGGAAGCCTGAGGAGGTGCCGTAGGAAGCGGGCGCTGCCCAGCGTGGAGGAGATGATGCGCCCGCGTAGCAGGTTGGCCTGCTGGAGGGCGGTGAGCACGGCCGTCAGGAGCAGGGTGGCCGCCATCGACGCGAAGAGCACGCCCAGGAGCGAGGTCTGCTCACCGATCAGGAACATGTCGATGTACGTACGGCTCAGCGCGGGCACCGCCGCGCCGACGGCCACCAGGAGGAGGCTGGAGAGCACGGCCGCGAGCAGGGTGCCCGAGGTGCCGCGCAGGCGGCCCGGCAGGGCGGCCAGCACGCCGGGCTTGCGGCCGGTGCGGCGGAAGCCCGGGCCCGGTTCGAAGGTGAGGACGACGCCGGTGAAGCCGGTGTCGAACTCCTCCATGGGAACGAAACGCCGGCCCTTGGCCGGGTCGTTGACGTGGACGCCCCGGCGGCCGAAGCGGCGGCCCGTGCCCTCGTAGACGACGTAGTGGTTGAACTCCCAGAAGAGGACGGCCGGGGGCCGCACCCCGGCGAGCGCGGCCAGGTCCATCTGCATGCCCTTGGCCGCGAGCCCGTAACCCCGGGCCGCCTTGAGGAGGTTGCTCGCGCGGGAGCCGTCTCGGGAGACCCCGCAGGAGACCCGCAGCTCTTCCAGGGGGACGAAGCGGCCGTAGTGGCCGAGCACCATGGCCAGCGCGGCCGCGCCGCATTCCACCGCCTCCATCTGGAGCACGGTGGGGGTGCGTACGGGCCGGGGCGTACGGCCTCGCGGTGCGGAGACGGGGCGGCGGCGCGAGGAGCGGCGACCGGCGTTCCCCCGCCGCTGCGGGGCGGTCACGGCAGCAGCCAGTCGATGGGCCGCTGCGCGGCGAGGTGGACGGCTCCGGTGACCGGCGTCGCGGAGTCGACCGGGTACGGGGGGCCGTCCTGGGAGGACCACCGGTAGCCGGACGCGGCCGCGGACGAACGTTCGAGCCGCACGACCACGGCGACGGGATTGCCCTGCCGGGTGAACTGTGCGGCGAGCCGGCCGTCACCGAGGAAGCCGCCGATCTGCGCCGCGGTCTGGGGCGCCCGGCCTACCGCCTGGACGCGGCCGCGCAGCACCCCGTACCGGGGCTGGGGAACGGACTGGACGGTGAGGTCGACCGGGGCACCCACGGGGATGGCCGCGCCGCTCGGGCCGGATACGTAGAGCAGCGCGGTCAGCGGCTCGGCGGGGTTCTTCACACGTTCCACGGTCGCGACGTCCGCGCCGGTCGTCAGGACCGAACCGGTCTTGGCGACCAGCGTCGTCACCCGCCCGCCGGCCACCAGGCGTACGACCTGCTCGCCGCGGTCGGTCGCGACCCGGACCAGGGGCGCGCCGGGGGACAGCAACTGGCCCTCTTTGGCCAGGGCTTCGGTGACTTGTCCCGCATACGGACTTTGCAACAGGTAACTACCCTCGGGGTGAGTGAGGATTCCGGGTGCGCTCACCTTCGCGGACACGGATCCGGTGCATGCCCAGATGCTCGCGGCGGCCATGACGACCACGGTGACCGCCAGCACGAGCCGGCCCTGCGGGCGCGCGAATCGTACGGGCAGATCAAGTTCTTCGGGCGATTGCAGCTTGGAAAGCGCCTTTTGGCGGAACTGCACGGACTATTCCTTCGACTGCGTGAGCCGCCGTGAACCCCGGAACGGCTGCGTTCCGGGGTTCACGGGCGACAACCGGACGTACTCAGAGACCGGCCACGCCGACCTGCACGCCGGCGATGCCGGTGACCTGACCGGGCAGGGCCGTGGCGGCCTGGACGGTGTCCAGAGAGGTCACAGCGCCCAGCACGGTCCGGACGTCGCCGAGGACGGCGCCGGCGAGGCCACCGGAAATCGCCACACCGCCGGCGACGGCGTCCAGTTCGGTGTCGTCGATCTCGCGGGTCTCGATGTCGTTACGCATGGTTGCGCACCTTTCCTTCGTATGAGAATTCGTCAATTGCCGTGACCGCACGGGAAAAACGGCCACGGCCACTCCCGCCGCGGCAGCCCGGCCCGGGCCGAACCCGGGCAGAGTTTCCGAGAACCGCCGGCGGTGGGCAGATGTAAACACGCGAACGAGTGGTGATGCCAACCGCGTTGACGCTCGCCGCCACCCGGGGTGCGAACTCGGGCGAAGGACCTCCTCATTCATTCGCCGGATCACCGCAACGCCTTCACAGGATCGAGTAACGAATATGCGAAACCCACGGCCCTCACCGGACATAAAGGCATACACAGCCATCAAACGCCTGGGGCATTACGGTCATACCGCAGTGCGGCGCGGGACGGGGCGCCCCTCCGGTCGCAGGTGTGAAGATTTGCGGAAGTGGTGCACCAGGTTCCGGTCGTCCGGGGGAGGCCGGATGGGGAGGACCAGATGACGCTGATCAGTTCCATGAGGGCGTCCAGCATCTGCCTGCCGACGTTCAGGCGCAGCTCAACCGCGCTCCCCCACAGGCGCTATGAGGTCATTCCGTCAGGAGTTCTCAGTGGCGGAGTGGGCAGACCGGGCCTGCCGGTTGCCCTGGCAGGTAGGCGGCCCGTTCTTGCGGGGTCAGATCGCGGTTGACGGCACGGCAGATCTTCTGGATCGCCGCGGAAGGTGGGGGAAGATCGACAGCCCACAGCCGCGCGGTGAAGTCCAGGCCGGCCGTGGCGAGCGTGTGACCGTCCGGGGCTGAAGGAAACGCCGACCACCGGGAAGGTGTGGCCCGTCAGCTTGGAGTTGGCTTTGCCAGAGCGGGTGTCCCACAGCCGTGCCGTGTGATCGCTGCCGGCCGTGGCGAGACTGCGTCGTGGGGGTGGAACGCCACGGAGTAGACCTCCTCGGTGTGTCCGAGCAAGGTGGTACGGGCCACGCCTCGGTCCGTGTCCCACAGCCGGGCCGTCCGGTCGCCGCTGCCGGTGGCGAGGGTCTTGCCGTCCGGGCTGAACGCCACCGCGTTCACCAGCGCGGCGTACTGGTCGAGGGTGCGACGGGTCTCTTGAACGGTTCCAGACCCCGGTAGGGGCAGACGTCCTGGGCCGCCCGGTCGGGGCGGATCTCTCGCAGGACCTGATCTGGTCGGGCCGGGCCTTGCGCAGTTGTCGAGGGCCACCTGCGCGACCCCGGTGACCGGCTCCAGAGCTTCCTGCAAGGTCTGCGGTACCTCACGAGCGGCGTCCCCAATGCGGCCGGCTTTCACCGGCCCCTCGATGCCGGCTGTCGTGGGTCAGGCAGGCACGCCCGTCCGGGCCGGGACAGCCCGCGGCGGTGTGGGCGGCAACCCGGTACGGGCTCGCCCGCGTGAGCGGATCGCTTTTCGTAAACCGCCATTCGACTGGAATCTCCCCGCGTTCGGACGTGTGCGCGCATCATCGGGCCGCCGCTCTGTGAAGCTCGACGCGACTGGCGGCCGTGGGGAGCCGGAGTGGTCCCGAGCCGCCGCTGCCCCGAAACGGAAGGTCAGCCGCGACCATGCTCATCAACCAGCTCGCGCTCGTGTCCGAGACCAAGATCAACAAGATCAACCCCTCACAGATCACCCGGGTCGCCGCCGCGCTCCAGAAACAGGCGACTCGCGACTTCGCACCACTGTGGCAAGTGAACGCGACGGTGGACGCCTTCGACAGGCTGGAGGACGTTCCCGTCGGGTACTGGCCGCTGATCGTGGTCGACGACGTACCCGACGCGGCGGGGTACCACACGGACGAGAACGGCCAGCCCTTCTCCCTGATCGAGTTCAGCGACAGCTGGTCGCTGACCGCGAGCCACGAGATGCTGGAAATGCTGGCCGACCCGTTCGGGAACCGCCTGGTGTCCGGCAAGTCCCCCCACCCCGAGCAGGGACAGGCCCGGTTCCTCGTCGAGGTTGCCGACCCCTCGGAGGCCGATGAGTTCGGCTACACCGTCAACGGGCTGCTGGTCTCCGACTTCTTCACCCCGCACTTCTACGATCCGGTCACCGTCCCGGGCACGCGCTACAGCTTCGGCGGACACATCACGGCGCCCCGGACGATCCTGCGCGGCGGATACATCAGCTGGGAGGACGCGGCCACGGGCGAGTGGTGGCAGCAGACCTGGTTCGAGGGCAAGGAGCCGACGTTCCGCAGACTCGGCAAACTGTCGGGCAGCGGCAGCATCCGCGAGGCCATCGACGCCCAGACCAAGACCGTCAGCCGCCTGGCCGCCAGCGGCCCTTCCTCCAGGTCCTTCCTGGCCGCGCGTGACCTCACGGCCCGCGTCAAGGAATCCACCGGCGCCCGGGCCGACGATTGGCGCGCCCAGATCGAGCGGCTGAAGGGGGCGAACCCGGCGGCGAAGGCCTTCAAGGCCAAGGCCAAGGGGAAGAAGGCGAAGTGAGGAGGACGATCGTTCCCCGACGACCCTCGGCCCGCCTGCCAGGGAGGCCGTCGTGAGTGAGGACGCCCAGCAACGCAAGGAGCGCGCGGATCGCCTGCGCGAGATGATCCAGCGGCCCGGGGCCAAGCCCGAGCCTCCGGAGCAGGAGAGCCTGAAGGAAGGCGTCGAGCGCCGCATGCGAGAGCTCGACGAGGCCGATCGCGAGAATCGCCGGAATCGCCAGGACGATCAAAGCAGCCCGGAAACCGGAGGCGAAGACGGCGAACCCTGAGAGCACCGGGCCGCGCCCGGCCGGAGCCAGTGCCCGACCGGACGCACGGGCGGCCCTTGTGTCGTGCCCCTGCCGGTCAGTGGCGGGCTGCCGCCGTCCCCAGGCCACCGCGAGGCCGCACTTGATGCCCCAGGGCACCAGCCAGAACGGCGACCAGGGCCCCAGGGTCAACAGCGGCGCGGTGTCGCGGGCCGCCACCGGGTGTGGGCGCAGCCCGCGCCGAGCGGCGCGGCGCCCCAGGGCGTCCTCGTCCGTGTCGTACGTCACCAGCCCGTAGCGCTGGACATCGACCGTGATCACAAGACCCTCCTCCGGCTGCCCGCACACTGAGCGGGCTCCCTCCCAGAAGACGCGGTGCCCGGCGTGGCGCTCGTAGTCCCAGACTTCCTCGGCGGGGCGAGCCTGGCACATGGCGCCGTTGTCTAGCTCGAAGGGGCGGACCTCACTGGCCCTGGTCGGCACGGCGAGGACGGCGTCGGTGTTGAAGCCCAAGACGGTCTCCCGGATCGCGTGGTTGACCTCCACCTGCCAGTCGGTCAGGTACTCCCGCCTGCCGAGGACCGCGTCTGTGCGGGCGAGGATCGTGTCGGTCACCGCGACGGTGTGCGGGCCGAACCCGGCTCGGACGGCCTACGCGCCGGTGCCGGCCTTCGGTCGGCGTGGCAGCTCGTTGCCGTCGGCCAGAGCCGGCACCGTCGGCGCACAGGCATCGGTCCGGCGCTGCTTGCACGGAATTTCCTGGCCGCGGCCGGCTCCGTCAGCACACCGTACTCCGGCCCGTTCCGGACACCGGAACGGGCCGAGCAGGCCGCGGCTCCCAGCCACGGCGCAGCAGCAACCCTCGCTGCGGTTGCCTTCAGTGGTGTGATCAGACGGCGGCGAGGCTGATCTGGTCGTTGAAGACCACCCAACGCTGGCCGCGGTCGGCGGTGTCGCAGGGCTTGGTCGACAGGTTCGGAGTGTTCCACGCGTTGGCGAAGCAGTAGGCCGGTGCGTAGGTGAGGGTGATCTGCTGGCCCGAGACGTTCCAGTACTGACCCTGGTCCTTGGGGTCGCACGGCTTCGTGGAGACGTCGGCGGTGTTCCACGTGTTCGCGAGGCAGTAGGCCGGTGCGTTGCGAAGGGAAATCTGGTGGCCCGAGACGGTCCAGTGCTGGCCGCGGTCGGCGGTGTCGCACGGCTTCGTGGAGATCTTCGGGGTGTCCCACGTGACGGCCAGGCAGTAGATGCCGGGTGCGCGCAGGGAAGGTGCCATGGCACTGGTGGCTTCCGCGCCGGCCGCCGGCAGGAAGGAGGCGGTCAGGGCCAGGGTCGCGATGGCGAGCGTCTTGCGGATGGCGATTGCCATGGGATGGATCCGTTCTTGCTGTGGGCCTGGGATTCGCGAATGGATGCGAAAGAATCCCAACTCGGTTCTGAGCGCTGGACAATTGATAGCAGCGCCCCCGAACTGGCCAACGGTTTCTGCATGCTCCGTTCATTCCTGCGCGCGGCAATATGTGATGATCCAACACTCTGTCGCGCCGGGCCGTTTCCTTCAGTTCATCGGTCGTTGGTTGACGTGTGTCGTTGACTGACGCCCAGTGGGCGCGTGTCGAGCCCTTGCTGCCGGACCGGACGCCGAAGCGGGGCACCCGGTGGCGGGACCGCCGCCGGGTGATCGACGCCATCGCGTTCAAGTACCGCACCGGGACACCGTGGATGGATCTGCCCGCGCATTTCGGGCCATGGAAGGGGGCCCACAACCGGTTGCGGAAGTGGGCCGCCGACGGCACCTGGGAGAAGGTGTTCACCCAGGTCATGGCCCGATTACGAGTGCCCCGGCGGACCGGCCGTCCCAGGATCACGCCGGAGATGGTCCTGGCCGACAGGGCCTACTCCTCCCGGGCGGCAGTGGCGCGGCCTCGTCACCGGCCACGACAAGACCGCGACCATCCACCTCGCCGCCATCTTCATCTGGTCRGCGAGRTGATCCGGAGGAAACGCCCTGGCGCACGGTCTCATCGATCACGGATTGACTTCACTGGCCCCAAGTCCGCCTGCTCAGCTTGCCCGTTGAGCATGATGGTCCAATGCCGGAGGTCTTATACGGGGTACTGGGAGCGCTCGGCGGAGCCCTCATCACTGCGCTTGGGGCGTATTGGGGGCCTCTTCAGATCCAGCGAACGACGCTGAGAGCTCAGCAGCGGGAAGCCCGGGACCAGTCCGCCCGCGCCGAGCAGGCCCAAGGTGAGGTGCGGAAGGAGGAGAGGATCGAGAGAGTGATCATGGTTCGTTCCACCCTGCGCGACTGGAACGACTTTTTGTACAGGACGGTTCAAGATCTTGAACTTGGCCGGCGGCTGAGTGCCGAGGACTTCGACGTCGCACTCGCGGGTGTCCGGGCCGCTGCCCATGCGGCTGTCGACGCAATGCTGCGGGACGGTCTCTGGATCGGGCAGTCCGCCTATGGTTATCCCCCTGAAGCCGATCCCCTTTCGCAAGACGGCCAAAGGTCACCGCTGGTGTACCTGGAAGCCGCCTCGATGCGGATTCGCCAGGAGGCAGTGAACGGATCCCCCGTCGGACCAGGGGTGGTGGGCGAACTGCGCGCAGGCCTGGAGTACATCCAGGCGGCGCGCGGGCGGCTGGCTGTCCGTATGCTCAATCAGATCGAAGTCATCACGACGAGCCCACCGCCGTCACCGGCCCCGGACGAACCATCCGTCTGAAACATGCCGTCAGCCCGTTTCCACCCGCTGAGCTGCGTTTTCCGAGCCGTGGACAGCGGACACCGGCCGACGCGGAGTGCCGCCGCCCCTCAGGCGTCAGGGGCGATGGACCGCTCGTAGTACCGCCACGGGAACCATCCCGCGCCGGACGGGATCAGCCATCCGATTCCATCCGCTTGTGTCGAGAGAGCCGGCCACCACTCGGCGGAAGCGCGGGCCGCCGCCCGGGCGGCCAGGCCGGCCGTGCAGGCAATGAGCGCGAGGCCCGCGACGATCAGGACGGCGGTGGCGTAGGTGCGGAACCGGTCGCCGAACATCGCCGTCACGGCGGGCGGGACAAGAAAGATGCCCTTGCCCCACGCCGAGATCACCACGACGCGGGGCAAGGGCATCCAGCCACGTTCGGCGCACGGCCCAGGGCGGCACCCGCGCCCGACTTCGGAGTTGCGCGTAGCCTGGCCCCGGGCCGACGGGTCACCTGGAGGGTTCCCGTCGGCCGGGGGTCGGTGCTACCGCACCAGCCTGGCGCCGGCCCAGTCGGCGTGGTCGCTGTTGATGCCGTCACCCGCGTCCGTGACCTTCAGCACCAGCGACTTGACACCGGCGACACTGACGTCGACGGACTGGGTAGCGCTCGACGGCGTCATCACCGACGGGCTCTCGTACAGCTTGACGCCGTCACCCCACACCTCGAACCTGACCGTCGAGTTCGCCCCGACCTCGTCATCGACACCGATGTCCGACCGGAACCGCGAGTAGCCGCCGTCCAGGGAGTAGGTGATCGTGCCGTTCGCGTGCGTGCCGATGCCCTTCGGGTACGCGGTGCCATTCAGCTTGATGGGGTGCGAGTCGACGCTCTTGTCCTTCTGAACGGTACCGAAGTCGCTTCTCGCGTCGCTCCAGGTGAGATCGCTCAGATCGGCCGTCTGTCCGTCTCCGATGGTGGCGGTGGTGACGTCGATGGCGCTTCCGGCCCCGGAGGAATTCCCGGCGGCGTCAACCGCCTTCACCGTGAACGTGTAGGGCGTCGAGGCCGACAGCCCCGTCGCGGTGAAGCTCGTACCCGTCGACGAGCCGGCGAGCGTGGTGCCGCGGTAGATGTCGTAGCCGGTCACGCCGACGTTGTCGGTCGAGGCCGTCCACTTCAGGTCCACGCTGTTCGACGTCACGTTGCTCGATGCGAGGTCGGCCGGCGCCGTGGGGGCCTCGGTGTCGACTTCCGAGGTCCCGGCGGTCGCGGTCACCGTCGCGCCCCCGGCCACCGGCACGGTCACGTAGGACACGGTCTTGCCGTACAGCGACTTGGTCTGCGGCGTGTACGCGGTGCCGTTCACGGTGATGGCGGCGGGGGTTCCGTAGAACTGGGCTTCCCAGTTGACGGTGCCACCGGAGTTGTTGGTCAGCGTGGAACCGGTCGTACCGATGTGCTTGAGCTTCAGGTCGTTGTCACCGACCTTGATGTGGTCGACCTCCGCCCACGGCGTCTCGGACGTCAGCCGCGAGATCGTGGCCACCTTGTCCTTCGGGGCGTCCGGCTGCACTCCCATCATGCCGTCGATGACGCTGCTGACCGCCAGGAACGAGATCTCCGGGTAGGTGTTCTTGCCGGTCATGAGCTTCTTGAGCCACGCCCAGCCCTCCGCGGACCGGTTGTACTGGTAGTACATCTCCGGCAGGTAGGAGGCCGCCTCGACGTTGAGATCGTCATCGTTGGCGGCGATGAAGTCGAGGTAGCCCTCGGTCCTGGGGCCGTGGTCGCCCAGCCCGGTCAGCATCATCAGGAAGCTGGCCTCGTGCCCCCAGCTGCTGTATCCCGTGCCGGCCGCGTCCTTGCCACGCATGTAGCGGTTGTTCGAGGCGTCCCACCAGTTCTTCTCGAACTGGTCACGCACCCGCTGCGCGCGATCGGCCCACTTCGTGCTGTTGGCGTCGTCACCCTTCGCCTTCAGGATCTCCGAATAGGCCAGCATCGACTGGTACTGGTACCCGAGCGAATCGCCCGCGGAGACGAGGTTCTCGTTCGGGAACTCGAAGTAGGTCGCCGTGTACTCCCCCGGCTGCTTCTTCGAAACCGGCTGCTCGCCTGCCGGGTTGGCGTCGTTCCACTTCACCTCGTGGCCGTCCAGGAAGGACCCCATCGTCGATTCGTAGTACGCGGAAAGCGTCGGATCGTTGATCCAGTCCGGGTTCCCGGTCCACTGGTACTGCTTGTACGCCTTGGCCATCAGGTTGAACGGCGACGGCAGTTCCCGGAATCCGGTGCCATCGATGTAGTACATGGCTCCGTAGGGGCTGTGCGCCCACAGCGGCCAGCCGTTCTGACCCGGATCGTCGGCATCGGCGGCGAACGTCTTCACCATGTTGAACGTCTCGGCGTCCAGGCCGAGCGCGTGCGCGCCGTCCGACTGGTGGGAGATGTCGCGGTTGTAGTAGGACTCCCGGTTGGTGTAAGCGCCCCAGTAGCCGGGCTGCACCGTCGTGTGCGTGGGATTCTTGAGGCGCCACCACTCGGGTTCGTGCCCCATCATCGGGTTCCCCGGATAGAACGTCATGCCCAGGGCCCGGTCCTTGCCCCATTTGAAGCCGTCGTTCAGTGTCGCGTTCGGAGAATTCAGGGTCAGGGTGCTGATGGGCGCCCCCACGTATCTCTGGACCGTGATCCTGTCGACGCGCGGCACCTCGCCCGTGGACGTGGCCGCCAGCTCGATGGTGTCACCGGCCTTGAGCGCCACTTTGCTCGACGTACGCGTGTCGATGCTCATCGGGTCGGTGTAGTCACGGCCGTACCGCTGGGACGTGGCCCAGGAATCCACGGGGTTGGAGTTCACGGAGAGCTTGTAGGTCACTCCGTTCGCCACATTGCCGTTGTAGCGCGTGATGAGGTCGTAGTCTCCGTCAGCGCCACTGAAGGTTGTTCTCGCGGTGCTCGTCTGCCCTGAGGTGCCCCGGGCATAGGTGACGTTGTCGACCGACGTGCCGTTCCACGTGTGGTTCACGGTTTCCGTCGCGAAATTGGTCAGCGACATGTTCTCGATCTCGAACACGTAGGGCCCTGCCGGCGACCCCGCGATCGCAGAAGTGCTGGGGATGACGATCGCGGTGCCGGCTGTTGCGAGCACGGCGGACAGTACACAGGCGAGTCGACGCATGTGTGATGGGTCCTCTCCAGTGGGGGGTTTCATTCGGGGGCGGCCAGTGTCGACCGCCCGTCCGTGGCGGCGTGGAACATGCCGGGACAGAGCAGTCCCGGCGGCTGTCGGCGGTCCGGACCACCCGCTTTCGCGCATGCCGCCGATCACGTTGTCCCGGAAGTCACCCGACCGGGCGGCGGGGCGCCTCCGGAGCCCTGTCAGCGTGAGTGCGGTGCGACCGCCTCCGATCGCTTCCATGCCGAAGCGCGGCCGGGGTGCCTCTGTCCGGACGAGGTCACCTGAGCCGTGGACGCGGGCGCTCGCGTTCTGCCGCCGCTGCTTCGCGTCCGCCATCGCGGGGCCGGAAGGATCGAGACGACGAGCAGCACGGGCATCGAGGGGGTTCCTCACGACCCTCGGGTTGCCTGTACGAAGGGGCGCGGGAGAGGGAACAGCGGCCGCAGCGAAGGACTCCGCGGCGGGTCACCGGTAACTCCTTTCATCGAACGGCATGTTGGAAGAAGTTGAACTGTGTTGCCTCTTGATGAGTGATGTCAATGGTTGCGTTGAGGTCGATCACGTCGGCTTCGCTCGCACGCCGGCCGGGCATCCCGGTCCGGGCGCGTCCGCCTCGACGCCCCCGGACCCGATGGCGCCGGCCTCGGCGACTGCCGTATCTACAGGTCAGCGGCTCGAATCGCCCGGATGACGTCTGCTCCTCCGGTGCAGCCGGGGCGGAGTGACCACACCTGCCGCAGCGCTAGCAGCCTTGGACCAACTGTGGCTTGCAGCAGGTGAATGCTGTAGTTGCAGAAAATTTTCGCAGCCGTATTGCATGCTGTGACAAGCATGGGTAGCTTCTGGCCCCGTAAGGCTCGTCTGCGCACCCGTCAGGAGAAGCCCACGTCCGCTCTCGCCTCCCTCGCCCCGCCCGGGAACCCGCCTCGGYCGGCGGCACCTGGTCGATGAGTGGCCGCCCGTCGCCACCGTCAGGTGATGGGTTCATGAGACGGCCAATGTCCTGGACGCCATGCCGAAGTCGGCCCAGCCCGCGGCGAAGAAGGCGGTCCAGGACATCTACAACGCCGAGGACCGCGAACACGCCGGTCAGGCCATCAAGGGCCTTCGCCAGGCTCGACGGTGCCAAGCTCCCCAAAGCCGTCAAGAAGATCACCGACGACCAGGACGTCAGCATGTGCTCCGAGCCGGACCGGGTGCCCGGAGCGGGGCCGGGGCGGCGGTGGATCGATCGGGGGATGGTCCCCCGGCCGCCGGTCCCCGACCTCATCGCCGCTGTCCTGGGAGAACGTCTCGGCCGGCACGTCAGCCTGGACGAGGCATGGGCAGACTGCGGGACCTCCCCCGCCAGGGCGGCCAGCGCGTCGGGCGCGCCGACCTGGACGAGCTCTGGCTCGCCGCCGACGACGCCCGGCGATGGGACTACACGTTCGGCGGCGGCAACGTGATGGCCTCCTCCGTCGTGGAATGCCTGCAAAACCGGGCCGCCCCCTCGGCCCCCGGCGGGCGGTGGGGTCCCGACGAGGGTCAGCGTCTGCGGCGGCGGGCGAAGCGGGTGCGGTGTCCCGACTGGGCGGCGGCGGCCAGGGCGAGGGTCACGGTGATGTGCGCCCCTCCGAGCGGCCCGCGCGTGACGCGTACCGTACCGCCCGTCGCGGTCGCGGCCCGGGCCGCGATGTCGAGGCCCAGTCCTGTGGAGCCGGTGCTGCTTCCGCGGGACAGCGCCCGGTCCGGTTCCGGGATACCGGGTCCGCCGTCCTCGACGACCAGCTCCACGGCTTGGGCCGTGCGTACGACGGCGACGGCGAACGCGGTCCCCTCCGGGGTGTGGCGGAAGACGTTGCCGATGAGGGCGTCCACCACGGCGGCGACGTCGTCGTCCGAGAGGCCGACGGCCGTGGGCTCCTGGGTGATGTCCAGGGAGCACGAACGGTTCTGCTGCTCCGCGAGGACCGCCCAGAAGGCGGTCCGGCGCCGGACGACCTCGGCCGCCTCGCTGCGCGGGCCCTCGCCCGCCGCGGCACCGGCCCCGCGTCCCGGGGGGCGTTCCGTACCGAGCAGGCCCTGGCCCATGGGACCGACGGCGAGCGGAGTGCGTGCCGCGGCGATGATCGCCTGCAGTTCGCTCTCCAGCTCGCAGACGGCCGCCTCGACCCTGGCCGACTCCGGCGTGCCCGCCATCCGTTCCGACGCCAGGTGGAGTGCGGTCAGCGGGGTGCGCAGCCGGTGCGAGAGGTCGGCGACGAGTTCGCGTTCGACGGCGAGCAGTTCGTTCATACGCTGGGCCATCGCGTTGAACGCGACTCCCGCGTCATGCAGTTCCCGGGGGCCCATGGGTTCGACACGGGCGTCCAGGTCCCCCAGCCCGAGCGCGCGCGAGGCCTGCGCGAGCCGCTTCGAGGAGCGGACGACCTTGGCCCCGAGCCGATCGGCGACCAGCACCGAGCCCGTGATCAGCCCCACGGCGAGGAAACACATCACGGCCCACGACTGCGCCACCCCCCGGGTGAGTTCCGCGTCGGGCACGAAGTTCTCGATGACGGCGACCTTGTCGCCCGGCAGCACCACCGGCTGCAGGCAGACCCACCCGCCGGGGACCTCCTGCGAGATCGACTCCCGCCCCCGCTGGGCCCGTTCGAGCAGTTCCGCGGGAGCCTTCGACCCTCCCAGAGAGGCCGCCCCCGGCAGGTGGACGACCAGGTGGTCCGCCGCGTCCAAGCCCGCCGCGGCCTCCCGCAGGGCGTCCGGATCCGTGGTCAGGGCGAGCACCGGCGCCAGGGCGGCGCCGCGTTGCTGTGCCGCCGTCACACCCTGTTCCTTGACCAGCGACATCACCAGGGCGGCCAGCGGTATGAGGAAGGACAGGGCGACCATGGAGGTCACGGCGAGGGCCACACCGGCCAGGGAGCGCCTCAACGCGGTGCCACCAGTTTGATGCCGACTCCGCGCACGGTCAGCAGGTAGCGCGGGGCGGCCGCCCGTTCGCCGAGCTTGCGGCGCAGGGAGGACAGGTGCACGTCGACGGTCTGATCGTCCACGTACGGCTCGCGCCACACCTCGGTCAGCAGACGGCGTTTCGAGACGACCTGGCCGGTGTGGTGCGCGAGGAACGCCAGCAGGTCGAACTCACGGCGGGTCAGGCGCAGCTCCTGTCCGGCCAGGTGCACGGTACGCGCTCCCGGGTCCACCGCCAGCTCGCCCACGACGGTGGGCCGCAGGGGCTCCCCGGCCTGCGCGGGCACCGCGCCGCGGGTGGCGCCGACGGAGGCGGGGGGCGCGCCGCCGGTGCGGCGCAGGACGGCGGAGAGGCGGGCGAGGAGCTGGCCCCCGGAGAAGGGTTTGACGAGGTAGTCGTCCGCGCCCGCGTTCAGGATGTTGATGATCTCGGACTCGTCGTCGCGGGCGGTGGCCACGAGCACCGGTACGGAGGAGATGCCTCGGATCATGCGCAGGGCATCGCCTCCGTCCAGGTCGGGCAGTCCGAGGTCGAGGACCACCGCGTCCACGGGCGCCTGCGTGACCTCGCGCAGCGCACCGAAGCCGTCGGCGGCGCTGCGCACGGCATACCCCTGCTCGGCCAGGACTTCTATCAGTGACTGGCGGATGCTGGGGTCGTCTTCCACGACCAGGACGCTCGGCATGCGGACACCTTAGAGGCTGGTTCCGGTGGTGGACGCGGTCAGGGCGTGACGAAGGCCGGACCCCCGTTGGTGACGCGGACCCGCACGGGGCGGTCCGACACCGGGATGGTGCAGCCGTCCCGCGTGCTGCAACTCGCGTAGCCGATCAGCACCGTCGCGCCGCCTCCGCTGCCGGACGCGCGGATGGGGAGGGTGGTGGTGACCGGTCCGTCGGGGTACACGGGAACCGGGGAGTCGACCCCCGGGACCCGGATCGGCCGCACGGGTTGCGCCGCCGTGAGCGGGCCTTCCGCCGCGAGGGCGCCGGTGACGGCCACCGCGGTCGGCCGGCCGACGCCCTCGACGCCGGTGGGTGGGAGGGCGGTGCTGTAGAGGTGGAATCCGGCGGCCTCGGGCGCGAAGACCGCAGTGAGGGTGCCGGTGCCCTTCGAGGGCTGCCAGGCGGAGACGGAGAGCGTGACGGTGACTCCGTTCTCGGAGAAACGTGCCGTGGGCGGGGGTCCGTCGGCCGCGGCTCCGGAAGCGGACGTGACGGCGGCGGTGCGGGCGGCCGCAGCGGTGGAGGGGGTGGAGGCTGAGGCGGCTCCGGTGTCGGAGCCGGAGCCGTCCGTCACCGTGCCGATCAGCAGCAGGGCCGCCGCCACCGACAGGCCGGCGCCGACCGGGAGGGCGGCGGCCGTGCGCACCGGCCTTCTCACGGGGCCCACTTGCGCAGGAAGGAGTCGATGCCGTCCGCCGTCAGGGCCGGGTTCCCCGTGACATGGGTGTCGACCCGTACGGTGCCGGATGGCGAGACGACCACCAGCACGGGCATCGTGTAGGTCCCGCCCGAGGGGCTGTACTTGTGCAGCAGCGCGGAGTTGGCGGAGTTGTTGGCGCCGATGTCGACCTTGACGAGGTGGTAGTCGTCCGCGAGGAGCCCCGAGGTCGTCGGCTGGGCGAACACCTTGTCGGCGGCCTTGCAGTTCCCGCACCAGTTGGCCCCGAAGTCGAGCAGGACCATCCGGCCGTCGGACTTCGCCGAGCGCAGGGCCGCGTCGATCAGTGCGTGTGCGTCGGCCGAACCGTCGTAGCCGGGGCCGGGGATTCTGGCCGGGGCCGGCGCGGGGGTGGCGGAAGCAGGCTTGGCGCTGCCGGAACCAGAACTGGAACCGGACCCCGATCCGGAGCCGGTCGTACTGCCGCCGCCTTTGCCGGTGGTGCCGGATGACGAGCCGGCGGTGGCGGGCGCTGATGCCGGGACGGACGCGGAGGCGGATGCGGATGCGGATGCGGACGGCGGAGCCGAGGGCGTGGCGGTGGCCAACACCCCGGGGGACGCGCCCTGTGTCGTCCGGCCCGCGGAGAGCGCCGGCGCCGGCTCCCCGGCGCCGGCCGCCCGGGCGGACCCGACGGGTGTGGCGGAGGGCCCGCACGCGGTGGCCAGCCCGGCCACGACCACGGCGGCGGCGACCACCGGGAGGCGCCGAGCGAGGTACGGACGGGAGGGCGCCGTGCGGCGTCCGGAACGGACGGATCGGAGCATGCGAGAGCTCATGGCGAAGACCCCCAAGGCAGGTTCGGACGGCGGGACGGGCGCGGCGCGTCCCGGCTCGGTGAAACCGGGGCCGCCGCTGCACGGGGCTCGTGCCCCGGTGCCCACGGCCGCTCGGCTGACGTGAGCATAGGGCCGGCGGGGGCCCGTGAAACCGGCTCGGCGCGATCTTGAGGTTGCCCTAAGGAACTGCTCACCTTCCGCTTCACCGCGACCCGGCCCGAGGGGGCACGAGTCTCGAACGGGCCTGTACCGACGGGGCACCGAGCGGAACCGACCGGGCAGCCGGGCAGCCGGGCGACCAGGCGGCCGGGTCGTCAGGCGGGGAGGCGTGCAGGCGGGGAGGCGTGCAGGCGGGGAGGCGGGCAGGCGTGCAGGCGTGCAGGCGTGCAGGCGGCGTGTCGTGCCGTCAGAAGGAACTTTCGTGGACGCTCGCCTTGGCCGACGGGTTGATCGTGGCAGTGATCACCGACCGGTGGTCGTCGCCGCTGAAGGTGACGGTGAGGGTGTCGTCGGAGGCCTGCGAGGTGGTCGTCCGGAAGCCCAGGCCGGGAACCGCGGAGATCAGGCACACGCCCCGGCTCCCGTACCGGACCGTGACCTTGCCGCCCTGTGAGGGGACGGTGTGTAGACCCGCCCCGCCTTGTTGGCAGTCGACGCCGGACCGGGGCGCGCTGGTCCGGGGGGCCTCCGGGGAGGCCTTGGCGGGGGTGGGGCTGGGAGAGGGGGCCGCCGACGAGGGCCGCTGTACCACGGTCGGCGAGGGGCTGGTGGATGCGCTCGCGGTCGGGGAGGCCCGTTCCGGTCCGGGGCTGCCCGCCTGCCAGGCGGGGGGCGTGTCGATGACGACCGGGGCGGAACGCGCCACGGGGGGCTTGTGGCTGGTCGACCCGACCACGAACTGGACCGTGGCGAGCACGGCGGTCACGCTGGCGGCCGTGCACGACAGCCATATGAGCAGGTAGCGCGGAGTTCGGGGCACGGGCCCATAGTGGCCGACGGGAGCCGGTGGGCGTGAACCGGTGCCTCCGCCGTACTGGCACCGGTCACGCGCCGGGGCACTCCGGGGCGCTCCGGGTGAACGCGGACGTCCCCCTGGCCGCCGGGCCAGGGGGACGTGGCCGTCCGCGGACCTGCGGGCAGGTACGCGGGGGCCGCTTGTGGGGGGCTTGCCGAGAGCGGCGGGAGGGGGTTACCTCGCGGTGCCGAAGTCCTGGGTCCACCAGGGGCCGCCGTCGCCCTTGTGGACGCCGATTCCGATCTCCTTGAAGGAACAGTTGAGGATGTTGGCGCGGTGGCCGGCGCTGTTCATCCAGGCCGACATGACGGCGGCGGCGTCGCTCTGTCCGCGGGCTATGTTCTCGCCGAGGCCGGACCACTTGTAGCCGGCCGCCTCCACCCGGCTCGTCATGGTGGACCCGTCGGGCCCGGTGTGCGACATGACGCCGCTACGGGCCATGGTGTCGCTGTACGCACGCGCCGCCGCGCTCAGCTTCGCGTTGGTCGTCAGGGGGCCGCAGCCGGCGGTGGCGCGCTCCTTGTTGACGAGGGCGAGCACGGCGGACTCGGCGTCCCCGTTGACCGTGCCGGAGCCCGATCCGGAACCAGAACCGGAGCCGCCGGAGGAGCCGCCGGAGCCGGTGCCCTTCGTAGAGGTGGTGCCCTGGGCCGGCTTGCCGGGCCGGTCGACGCCCGAGGTGTCCGGCGCGCTGCCGGGCCGCGTGGCGTCGTCGTCGGGTGCGGCCGATCCGTTCGCGCCGGAGTCGGGCGCCCCGGACGGGCCGGCGCCGGCACTCGCAGACGCGCTCGTGCTCGTGCTCGGACTCGCGCTCGCACTCGCACTCGCCGAGGCGGAGGCTCCGGCGCTCCCGGCCGGGGCCGTCCCGGCGGTGTCCGTCGCCGCCTTCGACGACCCCGCGTCGGACGCGGCTCCGGCTGCCTGCCGGTCCGTGCGGTCACCACCGCCCGAGTCGGCCACAGCGACCCCGACCGCCACCACCGCGGCGGCCGCGGTGACGGACAGGACGATGCGCGTACGCGTCGCCTTCTTCCGGCGGGCCTCGGTGCGGGACGGGGTCGCGGGGGTTCGGCTGCGGCTCATGCCGGTAACACCTCACTGGAGAGGGGACGGGAAGTACGGCCGAGCCTAGGCAGGTGACCAGGGCGCATTGCGCCGTGGAGGGACTTCTTCAGGTTGCCCTAAGGAAGCCCGCAGGATCGACACAGGGACGATCGGGGACATTGCACCCGACTCCGGCCGACCCCTTCAAGTTCAGGGTGACCTTCCTCCAGGCCTCTGCCGGGGGACGGACCACGCCCGCCATGAGCGGGATCCGGCCCGCTCTGCGGCTCGGTGAAGTCATGACCTCCTGCGTCGTGCGGTCGACCGAGGGCGCCGGGACTTACGAGGCGGGGGTCGCCACGACGTCGACATCCAGATCGTCTTCTGGTGCGAGGACGGGCACCTGTTCCGTCCGGGGGATCCGGTGGAGCTCTACGACGGCTGACGACTGATCGCGAGCGGCGAGTTCCGCTCCCCCGGCAAGGACCACGGACCGCTCCGCGATCGTCCGGTCACGTGGTCGGGGGACCGGGGTACCGTCACGACAGGCCCGGTGTCCTGGGTGCGGAAACCGCGTAGTTGCCGAGTTCGCGGTGCAGGTATCGTCCGGTCTCCCGAGCCGCCGCACCGGCGGCCTAAGTTCAGAGAGCGATGCAGATGACCAGCCGGCAAGCAACGACGACCCTGTGGCGCCCCACCGGCCCCAAGGAGCTGGATCTGGTTCGGAAGCTGAACTGGCGTGCCTGGCCGCCCCGCCTGCCCGAGCAGCCGATCTTCTACCCGGTCCTCAACTTTACCGACCGCGGGTAGTGCTGCCCGTGATGTCCGGCTGGGCCTGTGACCAAGACGTCATGGGCTCGTTTACCGACCGGGTCCGGAGCGTCCGTCATGTTCCGGTGTCGGTACGGAGGACGAGTGGCACGGCGAGTGGTGGTCGGGGACCTGCGGGTCCAGCGGATCGAGCGGAAGGACGGGCGGCGGTCGTGGACGATCGTCTGGCCTGAAGGGGCGGTGCATGCGGAGGCCGACCGGTTCCTGCGCACGCACGACGGTTCGGGGACGCAGAAGACGTACGCGTACTACCTGGTGGACCATCTGCGGTGGCTGGAGCGCGAGTGCCTGGCCTTCGCCACGGTGGTGCTGCGGGATCTTGAGCGCTATATGGGCATCGTCGGCGCGGAGGTCCGGATTCCGCTCGGTGAGCCGTGGCGGGCTGGTAAGCGCCCGTACGGCCGGGCGGCACTGTCGACTGCTGCGGCCTGCCTGAAGGGCTTCTACCTGCATCAGGCATCGCTCGGCATCAATGGCGAGCTCGGCAAGAAACTCGGCGTGACCCGGTTGCCGTCCCAGGTGGACCGCCGGCGCTCGTTCCTCGGGCACGTGAAGGGTGCGATGCCCGCCAACCCGCTCGCTCCGCGAGGGCCGCAACGCCGGCACCCGAAGATGCTCCCGGACGGCGCTCGCGAAGCGCTGCTGGCGACGGTGAACTCGGCCAGGGACCGGCTGGTGGTGACCTGGCTGGCCGACGGCGGGCTTCGGATCGGCGAGCTCTGCGGGCTGCATCTGGTCGACCTGCACCTGCGCGAGAACGCAGCCTGCGGCGAGTGCCGCAGCCCGCACGTCCACGTCTGCCACCGGCCCGGCAACCCGAACCGGGCGGAGGCGAAGACCAAGCACCCGTGGCGGATCGAGGACGGCACGGTCACCGGCGGGCTGATCAAGCGGGTCAGCCCCGCGATGGTGCACACCTACTTCGATTACCTCACCGGCGGCGAGTACCCACGCGACCGCGCCGGGCACGGGATGCTGCTGGTCCAGCTCCACGGCGTGGGCATCGGGGAGCCCTGGGCGACGGTCGCAGCCCGCAGAATGCTGGGCAGGGCCGGGAAACGCGCTGGCCTCGGGCTCGTGAAACCCCATGCCTTCCGCCACTCCTTCACCTCGGCGGTCCTCGACGCCTCAGACGGCAACCTGCTGATCGCCCGGGACGCAGGCGGTTGGGCCTCGGCCACGATGGTGGATGAGGTCTACGGGCATGTCGATGTCCACGATCCGGCCTTCGATGCGGCGCTCCGTGCGGTCTGGGGTGAGTCGAAGTGAGCGCGAGGTCCTTGCTGCCGATCCACACCGACCGGCCAGACCGTCAGGGCCGGGACCGGCTGGAGATCCTCACGGCACTGATTCACAGCCCGTCATTCGACCCGGTCTTCCGGGAACAGGTCATCCGGATCCCTCGCGGCCACGCTGTCTATCGGTGGGAATGCCTGATCAACCAGTGCGAACGCGTCCGTGACGGTGGAACTGACCTGTGCTCGGTGCACCGCCGGGAGTGGAACGAGGCCAAGGAACGCGGCATCGGGAAGGCCGCCTTCGTCACGGCGGCCGAGCCGCTCGATCCCTCGGAGTGGATCCGCGAGGAATCCTGCCGCGTCTGCCCGCGGCGGCCCGCGGCTCACACCGCGACACGACTGTGCGTCCGACATCAGACTCGCTGGCTCTATCTGCGCAGGTCCGGAGCCATCGAGGAGTTGGACTTCGCCCGCTGGCTGGGAGAACAGGAACCTCTGACGGGCTACGGAGAATGCCGGGTGGCAGTCTGTCCCGGCCTGGCCTACTCCCCGCTGGGGCTGTGCTCGGGACACCGGCACCGCTACCGGCTGCACGGTAGTCCTGGCGGCGCTTCGCTGCCCGACCACTGGTGGCATGCCTACGAGCGCATCGGGCAACCGGTCCCGGTCGTGATGGAGAACCGGGAGGAGTTCCAGGGTTGGTGCGCCTCGGTGGCGGCTGTGACGTGGCCGGGGCAGGTCAACCTGCGCGGGCTCCGGCCGCTGCTGCGGGCCGAGATCCAGTGGGGCATGTTCCGGCACGCTGAGCAACCCGAGCCCGGCCGCTGGGACCTTGAGTGGATCCAGCGCATGGTCAACGTCTGCCGGCAGAGCCGGGTCGACTCGCTGGTCGAGCTCGATCTGAGCGCCCTGGGCGGCTTCTCGTCCAGCATTGTCAGGGAGATGCGGCGGGAGTTGCAGCTGATCTACTTCACACCTGACGAGTGCCGTGAGGCTGGGTTCTTGGAGACGGACCACTTCGGTGTCCGGTTCGACAAACGGGCCAGTCACATCGACCTCACGGCCATCCCGCAACGCTGGCTGCGAGACTTGCTCTGGGACCATCTCGCTGATCTGCTACGGTCCCCGCGCTGCCCCAGGACCGGCACCGCAGTCGACAACCTCCGCCGGGGAGCCACCGAACTGGGCGCCTTCTTGGAGGTCGATGCTCCCGGCGGAGGCCACGATCCCAGCGCCTTGTGCGCCGAACACATGCAGCGCTTCGTGGCGGACCAGCGGTGTCGGGAACGAGACGGCCTGCCCTCGATCGCGCTGACTGACTCGACGGGCAAACCGCCCACGGTGACCACCCACACGCGGCGGTCGGTCTTCAACAGCGTCCGGCGGGTCCTCCGGGGCGCGCTGGAGGCCGGCGCCGCCGAACGGGTGGGTCTGGGGCGGGAGTTCATCACGTCCATGCCCGCCGGAGGCGGGGCCCCGCTTCGAGCCCGGCGGCCGTTCCCGGACGAGGCGGCCCGAGCACTCGCCGATGGGACGAACCTGCAGCGGCTCGCCGACGCCTACGATCTCAGTGACCACGGCCTGCGCGATGTCTGGGAGACGATCGTCACGACCGGGCGCCGCACCAGCGAGGTCTTGAAACTGCGGTGGGACTGCATCGGTCGCTACGGCGGCCTGCCCATGTTCTGGCACGATCAGACCAAAGTCGGCAACTACGACGCCGCGATCCGCATCCCCGAGAGTCTCTACGAACTCCTGGCCGAGAGGCAGCGGAAGACCCTGGAGAAGTTCACCGCCCGACATGGACGCGGCCCTTCTCCCCAAGAACGCGAGGCGATGGTTCTCTTCCCCCGAACTACACGCAACTCGCTGATGACGACCTCGCTGTCCTACACATGGTTCATCCGGGGCTTCCGACTGTGGGTGGACGAACTTGACCTCGGCCGCCTGGTCCCGCACCAGGCCCGGCACACACTGGCCACGAACCTGCTGCGGCACGGCGCCACTTTGACCCACATTCGCCGCTACCTCGGCCAGGTCTCCGACCGCATGGCCGAGCACTACGTCCACCTGACCAGCTCCGACCTGGAGAACGTGCTCCAGCATGTTTGGGTCGCCGGCCCCGGTACCGCCCAGCCCGGCGAACTCCTGGCCGGGGAGGGTAGTCCACTCACCCGCGAGCAAGCCCAGGCTCTGGCGATCGACCTGTCCCGCCGCAGCACCCCGGCCGAGGGCGGGTTCTGCACCTTCCAGCCCGTCGTCGATGGCGGCGCCTGCCCCTGGAACCTGGACTGCCACAACTGCGACAAGTTCGTCCTGTCCGGCGCCGACCTCCTCTACTGGCGCCGGAAGCGCGAGCAGTGGCGACTGTTGGCCGAAGGCTCACCCGACGACGCCACCGCCAGCTACCTCCATCAGCACTTCGAGCCCACCGCCCGCGCCATTGACGGCCTGGAGAAGGCGTTGGCCGGCCTCGGTCTTCTCGACGACGCCCTTGCCCTGGACCTGCGCAAACCCCAGGACTACTTCCAGCGCGTGTGGTCCACCGCCTTCCGCGCCACGGACCTGGCCGAGGTAGGAGACGGACAGGACGACGAGTACGACGCCACCGACGGAGACGACCACGTATGAACAACGCCACCGTTCCCGAACCCCGTACGGCAGCTGCCCTAGCGTCCCGCCGCCGCAGAACCGAAGCCGCGGTCCAGCGGGTCCACGACGCCATCAACCGGCTCCGCCGTGAGAAAGCCCAGGTCAGCGTCGCCGCTGTCGCCCGCCGCGCGGACGTCTCCCGCACCTTCCTCTACGACAACTCCGAGGCCAGAGTCGCGGTCGCCACAGCCATGGCTGAGACCGGCGAACGTCGGAATCAGTTGCTTGCCGACCAGGACGACGAACGCCAGGCAACCTGGCGTGAGCGGGCTCTGAACGCTGAGGATGCCCTCAAGGCCACACAAGCCGAGATCCTTGCCCAGCGCACTCGCATCGGCGAACTCCTCGGCCAGGTCCGCGACCTGGAAGCCGAGTGGACCGAGGAGGCGATCCAGCGGATCACAACCGAGAACACCACCCTCAAGCAGCGTGTCCGCCAGCTCACCACCGACAACCGCACCCTCGATGAACGGCTCAAGGCAGCCCGCTCCAACCTCCGCTTCCAAGACCGGCGCGTCGCCGACCTCGAAGCCCAGATCACGGCCCCGGAATCGGCGACGTGATCCTGTCTGGATGCCGCTACCGGTAGAGGACCTCTCGGTCAGTTCCACCATCGCGGAGGCCCCGGATGATGACATGGCCAGGGCCAGCAGGCTCAGAGCAGTAAGTACCATGCAGGTCGAGGTTCTCAATGTTTGAGGGCAGGGCAGAGGCGTAACCGACGTACGCCGGATCGAGAGCGAATGTCACGCTCGTGCCGCTTCCTGCCGGAGGCTCGAACTTCTGCGGGGCAGTGAGCGGCCGGATACCGGAGAGGTCCTGGCGGAAGCCACGGCCGTCGCACCACATCTCTACGGCTGCCCGCTCGCACAGTGCCGCCGCGGCGGCTGGGAGCCACCACTCTGCGCGGAGAAGGGACCCGTAGTAACCGAGGGCGGGGGCCCCGGCTCCTTCCCAGGTATGCGGCTGATCCGTCGTCATCGTGAAGCTTAGGTTGCCGGTGATCTCGACGACGGTGCGCAGGGTGTGCTCTCGTCCAACACTCGTCGCTGGGTGAAGCGCGTGTCTCGCCACGGCGCACAGCACTGAGGCTGGCAGGCCTGGGTCTCCCTGCCCCACGCCGAAGTACATACTCGGCCTCTTCCATACGGAAGCATCGAACTCAAGCACCTTGATCTGAGCCGCTTCGTACGTGTGATCCGTCACGACCACACGCTACTTGCCTGTTCAAGGCAGCTGAAGCCCTTCGACCGCCGCACGAAGCGATCGTCACTCGCCCTCGGCATTCATCTCCTTAATGAGTTCGGTTTCGTCGATGCCGGGCTTGATCCCGATGTCGAAGGTGTATCCCTCGTCGCAGAAGACCAATTCGACGTCCTGAGGGATGAAGCGACGGAACACACAGGCCAAGCGCGCGGCATCCGTCAGAGAGGCATCCAGGTACAGGCACGTTCCGTCTTGGTGCAGGTATGCCTCGGCGGTGCCTTCTTCCGTCTCGACAGTCCATCGGAAACTGCACGCCTCGCTGCGCTCCGACTCATCGACCTCAACCTCGGCCCAGACGCCCTGGATCGCCAGTGTTAGCGCTACGGGATCGGCCCTCCACGAGGTCGACGCACCATCGATCAGAGCCATGAACGTCGCCATACCGATGTGTCTATCACCGTCATGTTGGTGGAGCGAGGGCAGGGGCGCGCTGGCACAGTCCTGACAAGTGCAGCTTGACCCCGCCGGGAGTACCCACGAGTCCACCCAGATGAGCTACAACAACGGCCCCAACTCGGCGTCACGGACATGTAGCCTATGAAACGTCGCAGTTCAGAGCCAGAATCCGAACTCCTGCGGTCGGTAAACTCAACGAGGACTATGCGGTCAGGATCGCGCGGGACTGGAACGTCAGGCACGACGGCGCCGGCTTCGTCACTCGTTTCGAGGTCGAGTCGGAGTTCTTGAGCCGGTATCCCGTCCAGCAGGCCGGCGGGCAGACGATCCTCGAACTCTGGGTTCCGGCCGAGGAGCTGGACGAGTTCAACGCCCACATCGTCGGCGAGATCCAGGTGGTCCACGAGTTTCGCTGAGGCGAAGGCTTGCTGACCGGGCATGCCGGCCGGGTTCGGTGATCCCGGCGTGGCTGGTGTCGTCACCGCCGCAGGACCGTGCTGCGGCTGACCGGCGCTCTGAGGACACCGGTCAGGCGGGCGCCGGCACGACCCGCGAGCGCGAGACCTACCGCGGCCGGCATCGACCGCAGCCGGTCAGCCCGCTGACCGTGCCGGCGGGTCAGCACCGGTACCTGCTCCACGAAGGTCTGCCGCCCGCCCACGGCGTTCGGGCAGGTCCGAGCCGGCCAGACGACCTCAGATGTCACTCGGCGTGCGCACATCACAAACCTGAGCCAGAGCCACGACCCGTGAACAAAGCCAGGAGGCAGGCCGGCGGGGCTTGAGGTACCTGTGCGGCGGCCGCGTCCGGGGCCGGGGCCGGGCGCGGGCGCCGTGCGGGTCGTCGGCCTCCCCCGGAGGGCGGGGGCGACCGTTCTGACAAGGTCTGATCGCATGGACTGCACCTTCTGCCGACTGCTACGGGACGACGCCGCCCGGTGGGTGACGCGCGGGCCCGTGGTCAGCGCGTTCGCTCCGCTGGATCCCCTCGCGCCAGGCCACACGCTGGTCATTCCCACGTCCCACTGGACGGACATCTTCGACGCTCCACCGGAGGTCTCGGTGCACGCGATGACGCTGGTCCAGCTCCTTGCAGGGAAGATGCGGAGCGAGCTGAAGGCCGACGGTGTGAACATCCTGAGCGCCAGTGGCCCGGGCTCGGAGCAGTCAGTACCTCATCTGCACTTCCACGTGGTTCCGCGCTGGTCCGACGACACGTTCACCACCTGGCCCACGCAGCAGTGGAACTCCGGGGTCGTCGAAGGACACGTCAACCGGATCAGGATGCTGAACGCCAGATGTTCGGCCGTGCAGGCTTCGAGCTCCTCCGCAAGCGAGTCCTGCTTTACGCATGACACCCGGGCACAGCTCTGGCTCGTCAGCACAATAGCCTCAGCCTGTGACCCTGAGCCGTAGACAGCTCGCTGGCCAACCAGCCCGACGGAGTCTTCGACCAGGTGACTGTCTGCCGCCCGGGCGAGCTGATGGAGATCGACTCCACGCCCTTCGACGTGCTGGTCAGACTCGACAACGGGGTCGTGGACCGGTGCGAGCTGGTCGGCATGGTCGACGTCGCCACCAGGTCGATCACCGCGGCGGTGCTACGGCCGACCACGAAGTCCGTGGACGCGGCACTGCTGCTGGCCCGTTCGGTGACCCCGGCACCGATGCGGCCGGGTTGGCCGGAGGCTCTGCGGATGGAGCACTCGGTGCTGCCCTACGAGCGACTGCTCTCAGTGGACGAACGGCTGCGGCACGCTGCCGCGGTCCCGCCGATCACCCCGGAGACCGTCGTCATCGACGGCGGGAAGGCGTTCTTGTCGAAGAACTTCCACACCGCCTGCAACGCGCTGGGCACTGAGGTGATCCACGCGCCGCCCCGCACCCCGACCCACAAGCCCCACATCGAACGGACGCTTGCATCTGCGGCCTCGCTGTTCGCCCAGTTCCTTCCCGGTTACACCGGACGCTCCACCGAGTACCGCGGACGCAGGGTCGAGGACGAGCCGCTGTTCTCGCTCCACCAGCTCCAGGAACTGCTGGAGCAGTGGATCAGCGCGACGTGGCAGAACAGGCCCCATGACGCCTTACGTGACCCGCTCGCACCGCGGCGAACCTTCTCCCCGAACAGGAAGTACGCCGTGCTGGTCGAGACGGCCGGCTACCTCCCGCTGCCGCTGACGGCCGAGGACTACCTGGAACTGCTGCCCGCCCGTTGGCAGGCCGTCAACTCCTACGGCATCAAGATCAAACACAGGATCTACAACTGCGAGGGCCTGGACGGGCTGCGGCGGGAGAAGTCCGGGATCGCCGAACGGAAGGGCCTGTGGGAGGTCCGCCATGACCCCTACGACATCCGGCTCGTCTGGCTCCGAAACAACCGCGGCGGCGGGAAGTGGATCACTGTTCCCTGGCGACTGCTGTCGACCGCACCAACCCCGTTCGGTGAACTGGCCTGGGACCACGAGAACCGCAACCTGCGCGAACAAGGCGAACAGGTCGCCGAGGGCGCCATCGCCAAGGCCGTCGGTGACCTGATGGAGCGGGTGGTCGCCGGTCCCGAAACCGCCCTGGCTCCACCCCAGCCCGCACGTGGCCGCAACAACCGCCGGGATCGCAAGGTCGCCGCCCGCACCCAGGCCACCGGCCGGCCCGCATGGCCGCGGCCCGAACACCCGCCGGCCCCGCCACCCGAGCCAGCGGCCCCGGTCAGGGACGACGAGGAAGCCGAGACCGACGAGCCGCTCGCCGACATCGTCCCGCTGAAAGTCTTCGACGCACGCAAGGAGGCCAAGAAATGGTGGTGAACACCCGGGAGTTCGGGCAGCCCGAGGACCGCCGGATGCCCACCACCACGTTGGAAGGCTGGCGGCGCTTTGTCGACGAGGACCCGATCGCCTTCGACCTGCTGCCCGAGGACGAGTGGAAGGATCTTGACCCTCGTTCCCGGAACGAGTACGACGAAGCCCGGGTCAACTACCACTCCGAGCTGGTCATCGTGGAGACCCCGACCATCCGGGACGTCCTCCATCAGGGCCGACTACTGACTCTGGTCAATCGCAGGGAGATCAGCGCTCGCCGAGGGCTTATCGTCTCCGGGCCCTGGGCAACGGGCAAGTCCACCGCGATGAAGCAGCTGGGACGGGCCCATGAACTGCGAGTTCGCCAGCGGTTCCCCGGGCACGAGCGCATCCCGGTCGTCTACGTCTCCGCACCGCCGAACGGATCCCCGCGCAAGCTCGCCACCCGTTTCGCCCACTTCCTCGGCCTGCCGATGAAGGCCCGACACAACGAGATGGACATCGCGGACGCCGTCTGCGAGATCCTCACCGACGCCCACTGCGACCTGGTGCTGGTGGACGAGATCCACAACATCAACATGGCCACCTCGACCCTCTGGCACTGCTCGACGCCATCAGCGGTCTGTCCGGGCACCCCCGCGACCGGCTCCTGAAAGCCCTGCCCGACCTGAGGACTCCGGACCTGACCCGCCGCCTTCCGCCGGCCTGCCACCCGCTCGACCGCGGCTGGCAGGTCCAGGCCGTCTGCACGCTCTGCCTTGCCACCAAGGGGATCTCCACCCGGGCCCGGCACTGGGTCCGCAACACCACCCGCATCTGTCTCCGCCACGGCCGCTGGACCGACACCTACCACGACCAGTTCGACATCCGGCCGCTGCCGGAGATCATCCAGGCCCAGCACGACCACCACCGCCTAGCCCGCGAACATGGCTGGCAGACCGCCGTGCTCGCCATGCGGCAAGCCGCAGACTGGTGCTGGCGATGGTGGGACGGCCGCAGGTTCCGGAAACAGCGTGACCGCAGACTGCGGCACTTCATCCCGCCCGGTGCAGGCACCTACCACGAGGACCCCCGCCTCATCGCCAGCGCCTACCCCGACATCGTGGCCCTCGCCAGCCTCCTGGCCTCGCCCGAGCTCCGCAGCCTCCCCTTCACCGGCAGTCCCCAGGACTTCAGCCGCTTCATCCGCGAAGTCCGCGCACGAGCCGCCCCCGGCTACCGATACGAGGGCGCCGGCGTCGCGGACCCGCTCGTCCGCTGGATCGAGGAAGAGCGCTACTACCGCACCCTGCCCAACCACCCGTTCCCGATGCCGAACGAGCCCCGCACCCACACCCCGGACCCGCTGGACCACCTCACCCGCCGACGCAACGATCTCCTCACATCCGAAGCTGACGACCGGGGCCGTTGCGCCAGCTGCGGCACCAAGTTGAAGGCCCCCAAGTCGAGTACGCGGTTCTGCTCGACCGTCTGCCGATCGCGCGACTGGAGACGCCAGCAGCACGACCGCGCATTCCGCGATGCCTCCTCCCAGATGCAGACGAGAGAGTGCCCGGTCTGCGGCGACGGGCCGGTGCGACCGTATCGTGGCTGCCGCTCTGCGTGAGGCTGGGGAGTCGCTGACGGCCCTGATCTCCTCGCGACCACGGAGAGCGTGGAGCGGATCATGGCTCTGGTGGCCGGTGGCGCCGACCGGGACGACGCCGGACTCGCGGGCGGTGGCAGAGAGGGTGAGGACGCGCCGCCGGTGCTGGGGACGGTCAAGGAGGCTCCGGGCAACGTGAGCCTGGAGACGATGCTCACCGAGATCGACAAGCTGCTGACGGTGCGGGCGATCGGGCTGCCGCCGGATCTGTTCATCGACGTCGCGCCGAAGGTGGTGGCCGGCTGGCGGGCGCGGGCCGCGGTGGAGTCGCCTTCCCACCTGCGGACGCACCCGGTACCGCTGCGGGTGACCTTGCTGGCCGCGCTGCTGCACGAGCGGGAGCGGGAAATCACCGACACGCTGGTGGAGCTGCTGATCTCCACGGTGCACCGGATCGGGGCGCGGGCGGAGAAGAAGGTCACCGAGCGGCTCATCAACGCGTTCAAGAAGGTGTCGGGCAAGGAGAACATCCTCTTCAAGCTCGCCGAGGCGTCGCTCGGCGCCCCGGAGGGGACGGTCCGCGAGGTCGTGTTCCCGGCGGTGTCCGGGGGCGAGGTGACGCTGCGGGAGCTGGTGCACGAGTTCAAGACCCGCGGGCCGGTCTACCGGCGCACGGTGCAGACGACGCTGAAGGCGTCGTACACCAACCACTACCGGCGCGGACTGATCAAGCTGCTGGACGTGCTGGAGTTCCGCTCCTCCAACCATGCTCACCGGCCCGTGATCGAAGCGTTGGCGCTGGTGGCCAGGTACGCGAGCGCCGGGAACACGACGTACTACCCGCTGGGCGAGACGGTGCCGGTCCACAAGGCGATGGGCGGGGGCTGGGCGGAGGTCGTGCATCGTACCGACAAGCGGGGCCGGCGCCGGGTGGTGCGCATGGTCTACGAGGTCGTCGCCTTCCAGGCCCTGCGCGATCAGCTCAAGTGCAAGGAGATCTGGGTGGTCGGCGCCGACAAGTGGCGCAACCCGGATGAGGACCTGCCGCAGGACTTCGAGGCCCGGCGGGTGGAGAACTACCGGGAGCTGCGCGAGCCGCTGGATCCGGCGGTGTTCGTCAACGAACTGCGCGAGCAGATGACGGCCGAGTTGACCCTGCTCAACGACGGGATGCCGAAGCTGTCCTGGCTGGACATCGCCGAGCGGAAGTCCGGGGCGATCCGGCTCACGGCGGCCGAGGCCCAGCCCCAGCCGCGCAACCTGCGCAGGATCAAGGGCGAGGTACAGCGCCGGTGGGGCGTCGTGCCCCTGATCGACATGCTCAAGGAAGCGGTGCTGCGGACCGGCTGCCTGGACGCGGTCACCTCTGTCTCCGGAGGTGGCAGCCTCTCGGCGGCGGTGCTGGCGGAGCGCCTGCTGCTGGTCATCTACGCGTACGGCACGAGCACCGGGATCAAGGCCGTGGCGTCCGGCGGCCACGGGCACACCGAGGACGAGCTGCGGTACGTGCTCCGGCGGTATCTGTCCGCCGAGGCCGCCCGCGCCATCGCCGTCCAGATCGCGAACGCCACCTTCACCGCCCGCAGCACCGAGCTGTGGGGACAGGGCTCGACCGCGGTCGCCTCCGACTCCACGCACGTGCGCGCCTACGACCAGAACCTGTTCACCGAGTGGCACTCGCGCTACGGCGGCCGCGGGGTGCTCATCTACTGGCACGTGGAGAAGAAGTCCCTGGCCATCCACTCCCAGCTGATCAACTGCACCGCCTCCGAGGTCGCCGCGATGATCGAGGGCGCCAGGCGGCACGGCACCACCATGGACGTCGAGGCCAACTACACAGATTCGCACGGCCAGTCGGAAATCGGGTTCGGCATCACGAGGCTGCTGAACTTCGACCTGCTGCCGCGTATCAAGCGGATCAACAAGGTCAAGCTGTACCGGCCGGCGGCCGGTGAACCGGACACCTACCCGCAGCTGACCCCGGCACTGACCCGCCCGATCCGCTGGGAACTCATCACCCAGCAGTACGACCAGATGATCAAGTACGCGACCGCGATCCGTACCCGTACCGCGTCCACCGAGGCGATCCTGCGCCGCTTCACCCGCAACGCCTCCCACCCCACGTACGCGGCGATGCTGGAGATCGGCCGTGCGCAGAAGACCATTTTCGTGGCCCGCTACCTCAGGTTGCGAGACCTCCAGCGGGAGATCGAGGAAGGTCTGAACGTCATGGAGTCCTCCAACGGCGCCAACTCCGTGATCGCCTACGGCAAGGGCGGAGAGATCGCCTCGAACCGGCGTGACGAGCAGGAAATGTTCGTCCTCTGCCTGCGGATTCTCCAGTCCGCTCTGGTCTACGTGAACACCCTCATGCTCCAGGACATCCTCGACGAACCGGAGTGAGCCGCACTTCTCACACCCGCCGACCGGCGCGGCCTGACCCCGCTGTTCTGGTCGCACGTGCGTCCGTACGGGGAGGTAAACCTCGACATGGACACCCGCCTGAACCTCACTGCGGGCTCGACGGTTCCCCGCCCTCGTACCGCTGCGGCCGTCGAGCAGCCGGTGCTGAGCCGCACGGCTCCGTGAGTGCCCCGATTCCTGAACCTGGAGGGTTGTCGGGGTTCAGACCTCGGTGTGGTGGGCGAGCGCGGCGTCTGGTTTGCCGTGGCCCTCGGTCTAAACGGGGTGGACGGTGCCAGCAGTCAGCCGGGGAACGGCGTGGATGAGGCATGTTCGGCGGCGACCGCGAGTTCGTGGGCCTGGACCACGGTGAGCTGCGGGGCGACGACGAAGTCGGCTTCGGCGCCCAGTGTGTGGCCGATCCACGCGCATGCGGACCTGTCCGACGTCTCGGGCGGGCGTCGACATCGCGCAGGGCGTGCTCGGCCGTGATGACCAGATCGGGGTCGACGGAGCCCATCAGGTGCCGGTAGCCTCACGGGCTTTTCGAACGGCGCGGGAGCCTGGGGCGTTGCAGCAACCTTCTCCCCAAGCGCCTCGGCCGGACCAAACGCTCGACCGACACCCCGTCCGCCCCCTGATGCGGAGGGTCTTCTCGTGTCGTGCTTGTGCGGCCTGCCCACAGCCGCCCGCCATACGATTAGCGACGCCGCGAGAGGCCGAACTGACCCTGCCGGCCTGCTCATCCGTGGAAAAGCCACGCGTTCCCTGCACGGTGTCATACCGTCACGACGCGCTGTGTGCTCCCATAGTTGGCGTGGCTTTGGCGACACGAGAGTCATCCTTGGAACACTCGCCGCCTTCGAAGCGCCACCGGCCCGCTGTGTCGTCAACGTTCATCACGCTCAGCTGACCCACTGACGGATTCGACGAGATGCGGCATCACCGATATCAGTTCCGTCCGCCTCCGCCTATTCCAACAGGTGCGCCTTTCTCATCTTGTCAAGAAGTGCGTTGAAATCAGCCTTCAGCTGGTCAATGTTCTCCGCATTCGAGTTCGTCTGTTTTTCCGCGCGCTGCGGAAGCGGTTCAAGGAACTTTTGTTTTGCGGTATCATCCAGATCATCCAAGTCCTTGAGCGTCTGCCAAATTAGGTGCTTGTCGTGAGTCAGGCTTCCAGCACTCTGGGGTTGGTTGTTCCAGGGATCCTGCTGACCGGAGACATTGTCCTTCGGGTCCAACGGGCCACCGGTGGTGTAGGCGGTCAGCCGATACAGGAATCCATTGGGGTGCGTCGGCCTGACGGTTTGCCCTATGGGGTAGTGCTTCCCGCGAACCCAGGCAAGAGCCAGCCGTCCCTGTCCGCACGCAGCCTTCACCGTCCACCCGATCGGGCCATCGCGCCCTGTATCTCTAACGCCATTGAGGATCAGATCACCCGGGAGGTAGAAGTTGCAGCTACCCACCTTGGTATTGAAGGGAGTTCCGCCAGTAACTACACAGATTCGCCGCTCACCGTAGATGTAGTTTCCAATCCAGGCTTCCGGAAGCATCAGCGCGCCGGGAACCGGACCGTTTTCGTATGCGGTTTGATAGTACGTATGGAACTGCCCATTACTGATAAGGGACGTTTGAATCCTGCCCCTGAGAGGGTTACGAGGCTCGAGAGGGTTGTCAGGATCCGGAGCTGGATTGACTTCGGTACGGAAGAGGGAATCCCCCGCGCCTTCCAACTTGCCGTCCACCGTCATAGACTGAAAATCTTGAATGATCCGAGAATTTCCATTATTTCCGAGGGTGTTGGACGTTACGACCGTGGGCTCCAGTTCACCCAAGCACCGCCACTTCACACCGCCCTCTGGTGTGCCGTCTTGTGTCAGGCTCCCTTTCGTTGTGTTCCAATTAGGTTCACCACTGTCGCCAGGAAGAACCACCCCGCGTGTACGCCCGGCATTTTGCGCTAGATATTTGTATCCTTGCGCTATAGACCCTTCCCCGCCAGTCCTCAGCTCGCCCTCGTCGATGTCGATCCCACCGGAGACGATCCGATACAATTGCACTTCGGAAAAGTTACTGAGCACTTTCAGGGCAGAGGGTCCAGATCCTCCTCTGACGGGGCCATAGCCCCAGTACGTTGAGTCCGGGGTGATATCCATGTCCCCTCCGACTACAGCGATATGCCCTCCCTTGAATACCGCTGGTGCATTCCCCTCGGCGTAGCAGCCGACGAACACAGAGTACGCCGGAGAACTACCGCGCTCGCAGCTGATGTTTCGGTGCTTGTTTGCGTCCGTGTGACACGAAACGAAGGTGCAGCCCAAAAACGAATTGTCATGAATTCCATCACGCCCATTATCTGTGGCGGAAACATTCATGACCAGCATGGTATTGGTATTTTCGTTACCCTCGCTGCCGATGTCGAGCCCATGCTGGCCATTTCCGTAGATAAGGCAATCCCGTATCTGTGTGAGGTTTGCATTAACTTCCGGTGTGAAGCCAGCCTTCGGGTAGCTTGCGTATATCGTTATTCCGTTACGCCTGAAGCCGGCGATCCGCACCTTTTCGATCCACGTGCCGCCCGCCAGAACTCGTACGCCATCCATCTGCGGGGGTGGATAGACCTCGGTGGCACCCCTCCCTTGTAGGGGTTTCGACTCGAGGGTGAACTGGCGAAGCACAGCATAGTCAGCACGACCGCGGTCGGGCGATCCGGTCCCGGTCGAATAGCCCGTCAGGGCAATTGCGCAATAAACGGCCTCTCCGGCGCCTGTTGCTCCGATTTGACCGATACTACCTCCGATACCTTTAGGACGTGGAATAGTCCTGGTGGAGAGGTTGAAATCTGCGCCGCTGCTTGCAACACCCACCATTATGCGAGAAGTTCCTCTGAAACCAAAGCCGGCTCCCTCCAGAATGCAACCGTTCGAGACGACAAGAGGCTTCGTAATCAGGTAGTCGCCCGGAGGCAGGTAGACGACTTTGCCGTCGGAGAGCGGGGCATCCGTCATCTTTCCGAGTCGCATTGCGCAGTCCAGGGCACCTTGTAGCGCGTCCGTGTCGTCTGCAATTCCATCCCCTGCCGCTCCGAAGTCGAGCACGTTCAGCCGCGTGTCGCGGCGGGGCCGGATTGTCACCATACCCGAAGCGTCACAGTCACCGATCCAGTTCGGAGCGCTGACGCAGGCGTTATCCGGAGCGTTAGCGCGCACGAGTTTTCCCGAACTGTTGACGCCAACCGCGCAAGGCTTTCCGGGGCCTAGGCCGCCGAAAGCAGCGCCGCCTATTTGGAAAACAACACCGCCTATTTGAACGTCGACGTCCTTTGTGGCGAATGCCTTCCGCAGAGCAATCCCGAAGAGCGGAAGGGTATGCAATGTCTCGTCGTCGGGGTTGTTGCTCTGCTGGACGGCAGGGGTGACGGCAGGGGTGACGGCAGGGGTGACGGCAGGGGCAGGGGGGACGGCATGGGTGGCCGGTACTCCGGTGATGCGGACCACTTGGCCGGCTGTGATGTCCTGTGCGGCTTTCATGGTGACGGTGACGGTGGCGACGTCCATCGGAACTTCTCTTCCGTTGAGACTTCGTTGGCAAACGCAGGTCCATGGAACACGTCAGTTCCGGGGCGGCCTCAGCGGAGGCCGGGCGGTGGTCCGCGCTAATCGGCACCGGGGTATTACTGAACCCTCTATGGGCGCATCCTTCAACGATAGACGCACCGGGTCGTGTCGGCGATCAGAAACGCCCCTGAAGATCACGCACCACCTCCGGGGCGCCCTGGTCCGGCACCGCAAAAGGCGACGCCAACGCGCCCGTGGTGACGCCCTCGTTTCCATGAACTCAGGCCCCTCTCCCACCTCCCGGATCGGCGCGTCCGGCCAGTTCGACTCAAAGACGGTGCAGGCTCTCGCCGCAGGGTTTCGACTGAGTTGCTCGATGTTCGGTTCCTGACCACGTGAGTCCGAGCAGGCTGAGCGGTCGGCGGCATCGCGGGCATTGTGCCGAAGGGCGGAAGCGATGCTGGTCTTGCCGGTCAGGCGGCGGGCACCGATGGCCAGGTCGCCATCCCGGCGCGGGAGTTTAGATCCGGGCCGCCTGCTTCAAGTGGTGATTCTTGAAGTCATGTTCGAAAGGGCTGGCCGCGGATGGAGCCGCTGGCCGGCCGTAGCCGCCCGATGTCCTGCCGAGCGGCATACCACGCTGAAAATTGCATGTGTGTGCTGCCACCCGGCAGTTCAGGCTGCTCACGGCATGAGGTGGCCGTCTGGCCCTGCCTGCGCTCCGCCGTCTGGGCCCCGCGTTCTCCTGCCAGCTTCGAGGGTGCGATACGCGCGGCGAGCGACCTCGGCGGTGACACGGACGCCGTCGCCGCGGGGCAAAGACCTCGCGGGGGCGTACTACGGGCTGGATGCAATCCCCGCCCACTGGACCCAGCCGTTCCACGTTCCCCACGACGGACGTGTGCTGTACCTGGCAGATTTGCTCCACCTTGCACACCCCCTCGAAGGCTGAACCGGGTCTTGCTCATCAACCGACCGATTGATGAGCAAGATCGATAAGTGGCCGGCGCGTGACCGGATCGACGCCGGATCATGCCCATAAAACGGTGTCAGAAAGTCGATGTGCTCAAGAACTTGAGGGCACCCTTTTCTGTACGATCTGGCAGGTGCAGCCACCCCAGGATGACGACGCCGCCGATCTCCTCGCCCCCGTTCCGGCCATACGGACCGGCAGCCTCGTGGGATACGCACGCGTGTCCACCAAGGGACAGTTGCTCGACCGGCAGATCCACGCACTCACCGAAGCAAGGTGCATCCGGATCTTCTCCGACAAGAAGTCCGGCAAGAACGCCGAACGCGAGGAACTGTGGAAGGCCCTCGACTACCTGCGCGAAGGCGACACCCTCGTTGTCCCGTCGCTGGACCGGCTCGGCCGCTCCATCCAGGACCTCATCGCGATCGTGTCCGGCCTGCGCAAGCGCGGCGTCGGCTTCACCTCGCTGCACGAGGCGCTCGACACGACCACGCCCGGCGGACGCCTGGTCTTCCACGTGTTCGCGGCACTGGCGGAGTTCATCCGCGAACTCATCGTGCAAGGCACCAACGAGGGCCTGGACGCCGCCCGCGCCCGCGGCGCCCGACTCGGCCGCCCGCCGGCGATGACCGAGGAGCAGGTACGTCACGCCCGCGACCTACTCGCCCGCCCGGAGAACACCGTCACCTCGATCGCCAAGCTCCTCGGCGTCTCCCGCAACACCATCTACAACTACGTGCCCGAACTCAAGGGTGGTCGCCTCGCACTCGCTGAGGCGACGAGCACGCCGGAACTGCCCCAACCCACCAGGTCAGAGGACTGATCACCGCCGTTTGCGGCTGGTGACAGCGTTCTTACCGGCACCCCAACTGGGCGGCCGATCAGGTCCGCTTCACCGGAGCGTGGGTCCGGGGCGGCAGCAGCCGCCAGGCCGTCATCGTCCTGGTCCACGTCGTCACCGCGCCGCGCACCAGCTGGCGCATCATGCACGCCCCGGCCACCGATACGCGGGCACCGACGCCCGTACGCGATCCGGACTGGGCCGCCCAACGCACCCGCACTGACCAGGGAGACACAGCATGAACACCGACGGGGTGACCAACCTCGCCACCGCCGACTCGGTCGAGGAAGCCGCGGTGAAGGTGCGCCAACCGACACCGGCGCCGCGCCATGGACGATGGTCATCAGCAGCGACAAGCGGCGCGGCCGGCTGGAAGCGATCCGCAGCCTCAGTGCCACATCGACTACGACCGGAAGGACGAAGCGGTGGTGAGCCGCCCCGGCCCCTCGTCGACGGCGCCGCAGGACACCTGAGCAAGTCATAGCTCGTCAGGAGCGGTCCGGCGGTGCCGTAGAGTGGGGCTCACCGACGCGGGGTGGAGCAGCTCGGTAGCTCGCTGGGCTCATAACCCAGAGGTCGCAGGTTCAAATCCTGTCCCCGCTACTGAAATCAGAAGGCCCTGGATCCTCAAGGATCCGGGGCCTTCTGCCTTGTCCGCCGTGTGTTGGATCAGCCGACACGGTGGAAGGTGAATGAGCGGAAGAAACCGCCGTCATCCGCCCATTCGACGTGGAGGGTGTTGCCCTGGGATTGGGTGACAAGGCGGGTCGGGGTCTGGKTGCAAAAGCGCTGTGGTTCGGACGCCGTGACCGTCTCGGGGCTGAAGGTCAGGGTGTCGCCGATGGAGGCGAGTACGGAGAAGCCTTCGCAGTGGTGGGCGTCGCCGTCCCAGACGAATTCGGCCCGGGCGTGGCCGGGTGATCCCCCGTTGATCGTCATGCGCACGGATGAGGTGGTGTCGTTTCCGTCCTGGGCGCGCCATGTCCCGAGAAATGGTGTGGGGATCGTCTGGGTTTGTGGCGCGGTGCGGTGGAGGGTGGCTGTGGTGCCTTCGGATTTCCAGGTGAGTTCGGTGTCTCCTTGGCGACGAAGTGTGATGTCTGCGTTGGTGGTGCAGAGGTGGCTGGGGATTCCCGAGGTCGGGTTTGTTGTGAGGACGAGCAGTGTGCCGGCCGAGATGAGGGTTCCTTTTGACTGGCAGAGGGAGCTGGCGGTCGACGTCAGGATGTCCGCGGTCTCTGCACCCACCGCGCCCTTGCGGATCTCGATGCGGCGCAGGGTAGGGGCTTTGTCTCCGGGCTTGGTGAATTCGCCTTGCCATGTGCCCAGGTAGTCGTCGGGGACAGCCGTCACGCTGGTCTCAGTCGAGCGGGTCGGATTCGGGGGCGAAGTTGGGTCGGTCAGCTCCGGGCTGGGGGACGGCGTGGGCGATGCCGGAGGTGAAGGGCTCGATGTCGGGGGCGGCAGGGAAGCCGCAGGGGCCGGTGTGGGCCGGTTCGCCTGTTCCAGCGGGGGTTGCTGCCCGTTTCGCACGAGGGTGACGGCGGCCACCGCTGAGAGGGAGGCGGCGAGTGTCACGGCAACGACCATCATGACGATCAGGCGTCGGCGGCGCGACCGGTCAGAGGGTGGCGAGACCGCGGTGGGGCTGTGGGGCGGGGAGGTGAGTGCCAGAGTTTCGCGGGGGGTGTTCTGTACGGCTGTCGGCTCGAGGGCGTGCACACCCGCTGCTCGGGCGCTGAGTAGCCGGGCTGCGGCGTACTGCTCAACCAGTGCGGCGCGGGAGACGATCAGGATGGCGGAGGCTTCGCGCGAAGCTGCCGTGTAGGGCACAGGAAGATGTTCACCGCTGCCGGGCCGGACGGCGTCGTCGGCACGGGGTGCGGCGTCTGCTGCAGCGGATGGGTCGTGTGCGGTGGCTTCGTCACGCACGCGCCGCACAGCGTCTTGGACCAGGCGGACTTGGTCCAGTCGGTGGTGTGCTTCACGCAGATCACCGGCGGCCTGATCGGCGGCGGGAGCCAGAGCGACCCCCTCGGCGCCCGATGCCGTGCCGGGCGGTGAGGGCATCTGGAGGCCGGCGATGACGCCAAGGAGGATGTGAACCAGCCGCTCCGCGTCCTGCAGAGCCGCAGTGGCCTGCGCTGCCGCCTGTGCCGCCGTCACTCCCTCCACGGCGGTGCTCGGCTCGTCAGGGGCAAGAGGCTGCTGTGCGGCGATTGCCTGCTCGTGGAGGCGCTGGGCCAGCGCCCATCTCGCGGCGCGCGCTCGCTCATCTCGCACCAGTTCATGCACGAGGCGTTTGAGCAGGTGCAGGTGGATCGTCTTGGTCCCGGAGCGGTACTCGCCCCAGCTCGTCTTGCTGATCTTGTACCGCTCCGCGAGCTCGCGGACCGTGAAGTCCTGGGTCAGATCCCGCAGGAACACCGCGAGCTCATTGGCTTCATCGGTTTCCCCCTTGGGCCCGCCCTGTGGACGGCCGGCCTTCACCACAGCGGCACTCCCCCGGTTGGTTGTCCGCGTTGTCCGCTCTTCCGTGTCGCCTGAACTGCGGTAACGGACAACGCCTCTTGATGGACAATCAGACCAGGTCGGACCGTGGGGCTCCAGCACTTCCCAGACAAATTCCCTGGAGCGTCTCCTGTGGCCCACCTCCTTTCCCGTAACCGAACGAAGCCCGGACCCGGCACGCCACCGGCGCGCCTGCGGCGCATCGGTGTCCTGCTCGCCGGCGCGATCACGGCCGGCCTGCTCTCGGCCGCCCCCGCCTCCGCGGACCCCGCCCCGGCCGCCCCCATCACCCTGGCGTCGGTGACGGCGACCGCTGACGACCAGCTGTACGCGCTCGCCGCCGACCACACTGCCGTCTACCGCTGGAACGGGAAGGACACCGGCTGGACCAAGGTCGGCGGACCCGCCCAAGACCTCTACGCCGGCGGAGCGGGGCTCTTCGCCACCAGCCTCGGCAGCGGAGCACTGAACAAGTACAACGGGCAGCCCGGCGACTGGTCCCAGATCGGCGGGGCGGGCGCCGACTTCGCCGTCACCAGCGACCACCTGTACGGCCTGAACCCCGACCGCACCGCCGTCTACGAATGGAACGGGCAGGGCACCGACTGGACCAAGGTCGGCGGACCCGCCCAAGACCTCGAAGCCGGCGGAGCAGGGCTCTTCGCCACCAGCCCCGACGGCAAGCTGTACCAGTACAACGGGCAGCCGGACACCTGGAGCGAGATCGGCGGGGCGGGCGCCGACTTCGCCGTCACCAGCGACCACCTCTACGGCCTGAACCCCGACCGCACCGCCGTCTACGAATGGAACGGGCAGGGCACCGACTGGACCAAAGTCGGCGGACCCGCCCAAGACCTCCACGCCGGCGGAGCAGGGCTCTTCGCCACCAGCCCCGACGGCAAACTCCACAAATACGACAGGCGGGCCGATACCTGGACCGAGATCGGAAACGCGGGCAAGGCGTTCACCGTCGGCAGCAGTCGCCTCTACGGTCTCGCACCCGATGGCAACAGCGTCCACCGATGGAGCGGCCAGGGCGCGGACTGGACGGCCCTCGGCGCGCCATCGGCCCCCGGCGCGCCGGTGCCTCAAGCGGCGGACCCCAGCCCGGAGCCACAGTCTGCGCCGCCGGGAATGGGGTCAGAAGCGCAGGACGGAGCAGAGGCTGAATCCGTGCCGGAAGCGGGATCTCCAAGCTCCGTACGGGGGGCTCTACCTGACATCGCCGGTCCTGAACTGTCCGTGACAGCCAAGGGCGATCTCTACGCGCTCGCGCCTGATCACGGCAGCGTATGGAAGCACGAGGGTGACAACCACTGGACGAAGATCGGCGGACCCGCAGAGTCCGTGCACGCAGGGCGGCTCGGAGTCTTCGCTCGCCATCCTGATACCGGCGCCATCTATCGCTACGACGGCGAAATCGGCCGTTGGAGTCAGATCGGAGACGCCTCCGCCGATCTCGAGGTTACGGGTGATCACCTCTATCGCCTGTCCTCCGACCGCTCGGCGGTCTTCGAATGGAGCGGTCAAGGGTCCGACTGGACGAAGATCGGCGGACCCGCCGATCAGCTGTACGCCGGCGGCGCCGGTCTGTTCGCCACCCGCCCCGACACCGGCCACCTMTACCAGTACGACGGCACACCCGACCACTGGACCGAGATCGGCACCCCCGGCGCCGCCTTCGCCGTCAGCGACGAACACCTCTACGGCCTGTCCCCCGACCGCTCGGCGGTCTTCGAATGGAGCGGTCAAGGGTCCGACTGGACGAAGATCGGCGGACCCGCCGATCAGCTGTACGCCGGCGGCGCCGGTCTGTTCGCCACCCGCCCCGACACCGGCCACCT